>JAGBSR010000100.1 GCA_017631745.1 Clostridia bacterium
GAAAGAAGTAGGCGGTAAAAACGAAAAGATAAGAGCCTTTCAGAGAGAAAAAAACTCAGGCTCACAGACAGCAATGGAAAACCTCGTAATGGGTGGAAGCGATATGATTGACCCCATTGAAGTGAAAATTATTGTAGGTATGGGCGAGCTTGTTGACGCCGTGGCAGAGTATGAAAATGAAACTGCAAGTCTCGGCTACACCTACAGATACTACATCGACACCCTCTATAAAAACGACAATATCAAAACCATCGCCGTAAACGGCATTGCCCCCACCGACGAAAACATCAGAAACAGCTGCTATCCTTTCACCACTAACTATTACGGTGTGATAAGAGAGGGTGACGAGGAGGAAATCGGCGGTCAGTTCCTTGATTGGATACTCAGCGATGAGGGGCAGAAATGCGTTGCTCAAGCAGGCTACATCACTATGCGATAATTACTTTTTCCCCATTATAAAACCCACCTGTTTCCTTTTTGGGATTCAGGTGGGTTTGTTTTTTATTGCAGGGCGCTGCCCCGCACCCCGCAAACTTTTATAAAAGTTTGACAAAACTTTACTTATATTTATTTTATGAATTTCTCCATAAATTCGTCCATCTTCGCTTCATATGCTTCTTTACCGCCAACATGCGCCTGAGCGTGGTCTGCACCCTCAACAATGAGAATATCCTTGTATTCACTGCTGCAATTCTCATAAAGCTCCTCAGCCATAAATGAAGGCACAAGGTTGTCGTCCTTGCCGTGTACGAAGAACATAGGCACCTTAGCTTTAGCCACACTCTCAATGGGAGCTATATCTCTGAAATCAAAGCCGTGGTTTATCTTATTGGCAAGGTTTACGCCCCTGAGAAGACTCACATCGGGAATACCGAGACCGTCCATCTTAAACTTGAACAGAGCCTTTGCAGTGGTAAAGCCACAGTCTGCAACAGTGTACTTGACATTTTCAGGCAGGTCATCTCTGCCGCTCATCATACAAACGGTTGCACTGCCCATTGATACGCCGTGAAGAATAATCTTGATATCACTGCCGAAGTTCTCTTTCATATAGCCAAGCCACTTCATACAGTCCTCTTTCTCGTAATATCCGAAAGTGCAGTGTGTACCCTCGCTATCACCTGAAGCAATATGGTCAGGGAAGAAGACATTCACTCCCCTGCTCAGATAATACTGAGCGAAACCGCAAAACTCCTTTTTGCCGTAGCTTCTGTAGCCGTGAGCACCGAAAACATAGACATCACTTTGCTCCTTGGCCTTCATAAGATAACCTACAAGCTTCTGGCCACGGTCAGACACAATATAGTGCTTCTCATAGCCGTAATCCTCAACCCATTTCAGATTATTGGTCAGAAGCTCTCTTAGATGGCTCATATCACAACCGGAAACCTTTGCGCCGACCTCAGCGGGTAAAACCATATTTTTATTAAACAGGAGCTCATCAATAAGAGTCCATGTGCCGTACGCTGCCGCAGCCGCGCCCGCAGTGCCTAAAATCAGCTTTGTTACAGTCTTCATACTATCACCTTTTCTCATATCACGGCTAAGCCGTGTTTTTTATTATTATACCAAAGAGGATTTTAACTGTCAACATAAAAACAAACAGCCACCCGAGGGTAGCTGTTTGTAATTAATAATGATATCAGTCAATACCGAAAAGCTTCTTGAAGAATTCAATAATCTTCATGATGAACTTGATAAAGCCGTTGGGAGCAATACCTTCTTCGGGATCAATGATGTCGTCAAAGATATCAAGGTCAAGGATACCTGCGATAATATCACCTGCAAGAGCTTCGCCCTTGTCTTTTGAGTTCTGCATCTCCTTAAGGAGCTTTGTCCATTCAGCGTTGAGATCTTTGAAGCCGTTTGCTGCATTTTCAACACCAATCTCTGTACCGTAGAATACATAGTAGAGAACTGAAAGAGCTGAATCCATACCAAGCTGTGTTTCTACTGAGCTCTTAGCGATTGCACTGAGAACTGCACCGACAAAGGTTTCAACCTCTGCTGTCATACCGAAGTTATCTCTGAGAAGACCGAGGAGCATTTCCTGGTTGTTTTCGTGCATGATGAATGTAACAATAAGTCTCATAACAACTGTTACCATATCAGCCTTGCCGCCTGTCATTTCATTAGCAGGAGCATAAACCATTCTGTATGCTTCAAGACCGCTCTTAGAGTCATATGATTCAAGCTTACCAACTGTAAGTTCAAGAATTGCATTTGCGTCGAGATTAGCAAATTCATAGCCCGTTGAGCTTGCGATAAGTTCAAGAAGCTTGCTGAAGAGCCATTCGAAGTTGATTGTTGCAAGGTCAAGACCGATGATTTCATAAAGGTCAATCTTAGCAATGGGCTCAATTGCATTGAGAAGTGCATAAACTGCATTAAGTGTATTCTTAACTACTGTATCAACACCGTTTGAGTTGATGAAGTAGATAAGGTTGGGAAGCATATCGAGGATTTCCTGAGCAGGATCTTCTGCGAGGATTTCGTCAACTCTGTCAAGAAGAGGATTGAGAATTGATGTAAGAACAGCTGTGCTGTCTTTTTCAATTTCTGCATAGTATTCTTCTGCAGTGAGGATGCTGTCTGCATCACAGCCGAGAACTTCAAGAAGAGGAATGATACCGTATTTGTAACCTTCTGCACCCTTGAGTGAAACAGCAGCTGCATCGCCTTCAGCATTTACAAAGAATGTAATATCCTTGTTTGCAAGAACATATGCAAGAACATCATCAAGAGGAGCGAGTACCTTGCCGAGATATTCTACAAACTTAGCTCTGTCTTCTGAGAATTCAGGAACTTCAACAGTTGCAACACCATCAAGTTCTGCGATACCGGCTGTCTTGAGAATTTCAACAATGTACTTACCTACGTTGACACCGTTTACTTCAAGATCAGCAATGCCTGCAAGGATACCTGCAAGAGCATCACGGATAGCAATAATGTTTGTGCTGTTGTAAACTGAACCGTTAAGTAAGCCGTTGATAAGCTCCTTAATGTCATTTACAGTTTCACCGTTAATTTCAATACCGAGAAGGTAAATGATATTGTCTACAAATTCACCGAAGTTGTCAGCAATGTACTGTGCCTTTTCTTTTGTGAAGCTGGGACCGTATTCGTGGTCTGCATAGAGTTCTGATGAGTTGAGAGCTGAGAATACATAGTCTGTATCAGCATGTTCTGTAAGCTTCCAGCTGAATTTCTGGATTTCAACTTCTGTTAAGTTGAAGAGGTTGATGATAACCTGATAGATTTCTTCACCTACAAGACCCTTAACAAATTCTGCGTTGTCTTCATCAGCAAGAGTGATGAGAACAAGGTTAGCAAGAACTGTTACCATATCGTGCTTATCGAAGTCGTCCTTATAGCTCATCTTCTTAGGTGTACCAACCTGAGTGCTTACTGATTTGTATTCTGTAACTTCGCCAAGAGCAAAGCCAACGAGTACATTCTCAATGTAAGTAAGGTCGAGACCTACCATAAGACCAACTGCTTCAAGAATAGCTGCCATTGAGAGATTGTCAATGCTGATTGCTGCATCAGTATCTTCAATCTTCATAAGCTTCTTGATATTTACAAGCTCGTTGATATCAAGTTCAACACCGAATGCGCCGAGCTTGTTTACAATAATCATAAGAGCTGCGATTGTGTTATCTACTACAGTTGCAACACCATTTGTGTTGAGGAAGTAGAGAAGGTTGGGAAGAAGCTCGAATACTTCTTCTACAGGATTATCGAGGATATCCTGGATGCGTTTTGCAAGTGAACCGAGTACGCCTGCAACGATTTCTTCTGTTGTACCCTCTGTGGGAAGATCTTCACAGCCAAGTGCTTCAAGAAGAAGAGCAAGACCTTCTTTGTAACCGTCAGCACCTGAGATTGTGATGATAGCCTTTTCAGCGTCATAATTTACGCCGTCAGCCATCTTTCTTTCGTCAACGAAGAACTGGAAGTCTCTGCCGAGAAGGAGCCATTCAATAACGCCGGGAGCGTATGTTGTAAGAATGTTAGCAAGTTCTGCTGCGAATGCTTCAACAGTTGCGATGCCTTCGGGAGCCTTGTATGCCTTAAGAGCGGGAATATCAGCACCAACGATCATACCAACACCGAGAAGCTCATCGCTGATGTCAGCAAGAAGAGTTGTGATAGTACCAACAATTGCATCAAGGTTTTCAGTTGTGAATACGTTAACCTTAGCATTGAGAAGCTTGCCGAGTGTTTTGTAGTTGCTGTCGATAAGACCTGCAACAAGAGCATCGAATTCTTCACTGAGAAGAGTTGATGTTACATACTTAGCTGTTTCTTCTGTCCAATTTGTGGGATAGGTGATTGAATACTTCATTGCATCAACTGTACCGTTGTCAGCAAGAGGATAGTTCCAATTGATCTCTGAGTACTCGGGTGTGCCGCCTGCAAAGATATCACGGATTGCGCCGATGATTTCTTGGCCGATAAGTTCATTAAGAGCAGCTTCGTTCTGATCGTTATCAACAACCATAAGAGCAACAGTTACAATAATTGTAATCATGTCGTATCTTGCGAAGTCGTCGTTGTAAACCATCTTGAATGCAGGTTCTCCGCTTACTGATGTGTAGGGAACAATCTTACCTACGCAGAAGTCTACAAGCATTTCTGAAGCAACTGTAAGGTCAAGACCTGTAAGAGCTTCAACAAGAGCAAGGATAGCTTCAAGATCCATATTTGTAACATCGATTGTTACGTTCTTTTCTGCAAGAGCACCATTGATAGCATCGTTGATGATTGCGAAGAGGTCAAGTTCTACACCGAAGTTTTCTTCAAGTGCAGCTATAAGACCTGTTACACCTGCAAGCAGGTTCTTAAGTGAAGTTGAAACGCCGTTTGCGTTGAGGAAGTAGATGATGTTGGGAAGAATTTCGAAGATCTTATTTACAGGATCAGCGATGATTTCTTCATAACGAGCTGCAATTGCACCGAGTACATTTGCGATTGTAGCTTCATCCTTAGCAGGTATTGTTGCACCGAGAGCTTCAAGGATGGGAGCAAGTCCGTATGCATAGCCTTCTGTACCCTTGATTACGATAGCATCTTTACCTGAAGATGTGTTAAGAAGTGTGAAGTCCTTACCGAAGAAGAGCCAGTCAATTACGCGCTGGATGTTGCTGAGAACATCTGCAAGAGCTGCGAAGAACTCTTCTGCTGTGTCGATGTCTTCTGATGCTACATAACTTGTGATTGCAGCGATGTCTGCATCGAGAGCAACACCTACTGTTTCGATAAGTAATGCATCGATTTCAACGAGAAGGTCAGCAATAAGAGCAATGAGGTCGTTGAGAGTCTTAGCATTGAAGATGTTGATGTTTGCCTTAAGAAGATCGCTGAGACTGCCTTCAATGCCTGCAAGTTTGAGAACTTCTGCTACGATAGCATCAAGGTTATCGCTGATATACTTAGCTGTATCTTCTGTCCAGTCTGTGGGATATTCGATTGAAGTAATTGTGTAAGGCACATCAAGGCCACCGTCAAAGATTGATTCGTCGAAGCCTTCGGGGAAGTTGTAAGCCCAATCGATGCCTTCGTATGTGGGTTCGATACCCTTGATTACGGTGAATGCACCGTTGATGTACTTCTTGATTTCAGCTTCCTTAGTTGCATCGCCGTTTGCGATGAGAGTTGCGAGAGCATCTGCGTTACCGTCCTTCTGAATCCATTCGAGAACGAATGAAAGAACTACTGTAACGAAGTCTGCTTTGTCAAATAAGATTTCACCTTCTTCTTCGGGATCATCGTATCTGTATGCACCCTTCTTACCCTTACCTACAAATGATGATGCTGAATCATATTCAACACCGATTACCTTACATACGTCTGCAATAAGAGTAGCAAAACCGTCAAGGTTAAGATCGAGGAAGTTGGGAAGAAGATCGTTGATGATGAAGTTCCAGCCAATGTCATCAAGGTTGATGCTGAGAGGCTGATCGTTAATTTCGATACCTGCAAGAAGTTCTGTGATATTTACATCAAAGATAGGTCTGATTGTATCGAGAACAACATATATGGGCTGAAGAAGATTTCTTACAGCTGTTGCAAGACCGTTGCTCTGGATGAAGTAGATAACACCGGGAAGTGTATCGAGGATTTCGTTGATGGGATCTGCTACGATAGCTTCAACCTTAGCTACAAGAGCATCAAGGATAAGAGTAAGCGCATCGTCATCTGTACCGAGAGCCTTAACATCACAGCCAAGTGCTTCGAGGAGAGGTACAATTGCGCTGTCATAGCCGTTGTAACCAACGAGTGTAACTTTTTCTGTATTTGAAAGAGCGATTTCAAGATCTGCATCAGCAAGGATGAAGTCAAGAACACTCTTAAGAGGAGTGAGGAGAGCTACAAGTGCATCAGCGAATGATGCAAGGTCTGTTACGCCGAAGTCGTATACCTCTTCTTCACCGAGCTCAGCATATTCTGCATATGAGCTGAAATCAAGACCGATGAATGCCTTAACAAGAGCATCAACATCGATGTCGAGAGCTGCAGTTTCTTCTGTTGCGTCTTCACCCTCTTCAACTGTTTCGGGTTCGTCAGCATCAGGAGTTTCTGTTTCACCTGCTTCTGCGATAAGACCGTTGATGTCGCTGAGCATAGAAAGAAGCTTAGCGAGATCTGTTAATGTTTCATTTGTTAATGCGCCGTTGATAGCGTCGCTGATCATAGCGCCAAGGTCAAAGCTTACGATTTCGTCTTCAGCCTTGTCTTTGTTAACAAGAGCAAGAACTGCAGCAATGATTTCGTTTACATTTTCAATGATGAATGTAGCCTTTTCCTTAGTCCAGTCGTTGTCGTATGAGAGGTACTCGAGCATAGCAGGAGTGAGTCCTGTTACAACTGAGCCGTCATCCTTAATGTCGCCTGTGTACCAAGTGTAGTCAGCGAGTGTATCGTATTTTTCAAGGGTGAGAATCTCTACGATAGCTGCGATGATATTGTCGGGATTTGCAACGAGGTTTGCAACAAGGTCAGCTGCAAAGCCTTCGGGAATTTCAAACTTTCCAAGAAGTCCGCTTGAAAGTACATAATCGATGAGGTAAAGGAGAACATCAGCCTTGTTAGCTTCGATGTAAGCTACCTTGCCTGCATTGCCAGCTGTAGGTGTATATGTCCATGCACTTCTGTTGGTCTCGGTTGTCCAAGTGAGTTTACCGAGAGTTGCAATGTAACCTGCGTTGGGAGCTGCAATACCGTCGAGAAGTTCAAGGCCGCCTGCGATCATATTCCAGATAGCCTGGAATGAGCCGATGTCAACACCCATATCATCAAGGTTAATCATTTCACCGAGGTCAACAATGATGGGCTCTTCTGACTTCATAGCTTGAGGCATTGAACCACTAATGACACCAATAACTGTATATTGAGCGTCAGCATAGTAATTGATTTCTGTTTTGAGCATACCGAGAAGAGGCTTAACAAGACCACCTTCAAGAGCATAGCAAAGGTTTGGGAGAGCATTGAGAAGGAATGTAACGGGAGCTGCTTCAAGCTTAGCAATAAGCTGGTCAATCATACCGAAGAGACCGTCTTCGAGAATCTTTCTTGTTGTTGTAAGATCTTCACCGTGAGGAATGTCGGTAAGACCGAGTGCTTCGAAAATGGGAGCAAGTGCATTGTCATAACCATCATTACCACCGAACTTAAGTACGAGGGTAATGGGATTAATTTGGAGACTAAGCGGTATACTGAACACTTCAGCATCACCTGCACCGGTACCGATCATAGCACCTCTGGGTACTCCATCGGCATCATTTGCGTTTGACTGTGTGCGGTTTGTGAGAATGCCGAAGAGAAGAGGTTCAAGACCCGAAAGAGCCGCACAAGCTGCATCTATGAATGCTGCTCTCTTATTTTCTGCTTCGTCAACACCCCATTTAAGCTTATAAACCTGCTTGGGTGTACCGTCATCATTGAATATCTGTTCGCCTGTTTTTTCGTCATAAACATTTTCGAAAAGGTTAGCATCTTCCCAGGGGTTAACGAAAGTATCATCTTCGTCACCAGCACCGTTAAGGCTGTAAACAGCTTTGGTGGTTGCTGACTTAAGAACAGTAATAACATCTGTATACTTTGCATATTCACCGCTGTTTTTACCGTAAGCGTTCTCGAGATTCTTTGCAAGAGTGGAGGGAGCGAGGAATACACCGACCGAAGCAATAGCAGTTTCAACATCATCGAGACTAAGGTCAGCTGTAACATCTGCCTTGATACCAAAGATGCCTGTATCAACATCTTCAATAGTCATAGTCGCAGGAAGACCTGCCCATACCTTTGCAAATTCCTTTGCTACGAGGGGATATACATACTGTACAATAGTATTGATAAGGCTATCAGTATAAACTGCATCCTCAAGAAGACCGTTTATAAGAGCTCCGAGAGCGAAAGGTTCGCCTGTGGGGTTGCCGTCTTCATCTTTGTTGATAAGCTGGCCGAGAAGATTCTTTACTTCTGCGTTGCCAAGTGCTGCATCAAGAAGCTTGATAACCTTTTCAATCTGGGCATCAGATGTTTCATAGATACCGCCTTCGTTTTCACGAGCGATGTCTTTATCTGTGTCGGGTCTTTCGATGTTATCGATTGTGTTTGTCTTGTATGTCGAGAAGCCGTGGCTGTTGAGGAATTCCTGATATTCAGGGAAATCTCTGAGCATTTCCTGATACTTTGCGTTTGCTTCAGCGCTGATTTTGTAATCAGCAGTACCGTTAAGGAAATTCAAGGCATCTGCATTGATAAGACCGATTGAGCTCTTCATAGCATTGTATTCTGATACAGTTGCCATGATAATCTTATTGCCTGTAGCTTCGTGTGTCTTTAAATAAGCTGTGAAGAGCGGATATGCTGCATTTATCTGAGCTTCAACAGTTGCATTAAGAGCAACATAAGCATCTTCCATACGAGCAACCATTACATCATTAAGTCCGTCAAAGAGCTCGTTTGCAAGTTCTTCACCAAGCTCTGTTTTCATTTCTGCAACAAGAGCCTTAAGGCCTGTATACCAGCTGTCATAATCCTGAAGAGCCTTGAGAAGTGTAGCGCTGTCGCCGTTTGCATCTGTAACTGAGAAGATTTCTGCAGCGAAAGTTGCATACTTAGCGGCAAACTGATCGTTGTAACCTGCAACAGTAGCAAGATAATTAAGATTATTCTTAAGATCTGTGAGGTCTGATTTGAAAGTTGCACCGCCGATATCAGCGATGTCAGCATCAGCATATTTTGAAAGACGAGTCTGCCAACCGCTGATAGCACTGATAGCAGCACCAATCATAGCTGATGTTACTGTACCCTCATCGATACCTGCTTCATTGTAGGTACAGTAAGGAAGAACGCCGTTTGCTATTTCATTGATAAGCTCGCGAAGCTCAATAAGTTCGATAGCACGAACAACTGCTGAACGAAGAGCTGATACAGCATCGGGATCATAGCCTTCATTCTCAATGAATGTGCGTGTTGCTAATGTAGCATTATTGAAAATGCCCACATTAGTATCAATCTTTGATAAAAGCTTGTTGAGCTCGCTCTTGTTTTCTACGATATCATCGATACCGTCTTCAACAGCATCCATAAGTTCCTCAACATAGGGACCTACATTCTGGATTTCCTTAGCTGTTGCGATATCCTGAACAAGAGTGTCAACTTTATAATCTGAGAAGAAGTGTGAGTATACGCCAGGGCTGAATTCATTAACCACATCTTCTTTTGCATCACTTACTGCGTTGCTGACTGTTGTAAGAGTACCAGCATCAATATTGGTAAGCTCTTTAACACTCTTTGTGAAGTAGTCTTCATACTGTTCAAGTGTAGCAGCAGTATCTGTAATGGTCTCAGTGCTGATTGAAGCACCGTCTGCATAAGTTACAGAACTTACATTGTAGTAGAAATAGTAAGTATGCTTAAATTTAGCATCTGAGGCACCAATACCACATGTACCAGATTTTGCTGCTGTGTAGTCATATTCATAATCGTAGTTTGTATTTGCATGCTTAACTGTATAAGTTTTTGTTGTAACTACACTACCTAACTCTTCAAGCTGTTCAAGAGTATAAGCTGTAACTGCACTTTCCATATTAACAGTAAGCTTGATATCAGAAATAGCTGTGGGAGCCTTATCGGTAGGTATTGAAGTATTGTTATTTTTTGATGCTTCTACTGTTGCAGTTTTAGTAGCTGAGTCTACATTCGCACCTGAATTGAGCTTTGTAAGGAATGTACCCATTGCACTTGTATACGCACTGCCCATTCTTGTGCTGAGTTCAGATTTAATGTAGTCGTTAATCTGGTTGATAGTTCTGGTAGTGCCAGAGTCACCCTTCTTACTAATATCACTTGTTCCTGTTGAAGGTGTCTGAATTGTAGGTGTCTTATTTGCATATGTGTTAACTATGTCAAAATAAGCATCTACAGCCGCGATAACAGAACCATCGGGGTCTGCAACAACATAGTTGTTTGCTGTTTCTGTAAATGTTGCCTTGTCAAAGGGTACTTTCTTAAGTGCTTCTTCAAGTTTTGTCCACTGTGCTGAATTTACAGTACCGTTTGTAGCAGCAAATGAGATTGTTCCAAAGCATACGCTTATAGTTGTCATAATCATAACAACTGCAAGAAGTAAGCTAAGGGTCTTTTTAGAAATCGTTTTGATTTCTCTTTTTGTTACTAGCATGTTTTTCCTCCTGTAAGTGTTTTGCATATACTATATTAAAATATATACACGAATTTTTTGCTCTATCCTCAGAGCGGGGTTGAATCAAAGTATTATCACTCTCCTCATATAATGATCTATATTTTAAAGTTTTTAATAAAACCCTAAACAAACTATTTTCTCTTTTTATTGTGATGAACTATATTTTTGTCGTTACGATGCTTAAATTTATCAAATTTATTAGCTATCACATCATACTTGCCACCCACGAAGCTATAATACTTTTCTTCGAAAGTTGTAAGTCTCTTCGATTTCAAAAGAAGAATCCATATGAAAGAAATTATTATTACCATCACACAGCAGAACTGCCAGAAGGTCATACCAAACATAATGTGTCGCATTTCTTCATGAGAATAATATCGCATAAATTCCCAACAAAATCTTGTAACAGAATAAACTGCTGCTGTAACAGGGTAAACTGAACCCGAAATACACTTTTTATTCTTAAATGCATATATGAAACAGAAAGCAACTACAAAACACATTGTTATACTTTCAAAAAGCTGAGACGGGAACATAGTAAGCTCAAACCTTGGATTATAAACACCGAAACTACATTCTCTGCCCGGACAGCAACCAGCCATAAAACATCCGAACTTTGCACAAGTAAGAATAATGAATATTCCCGGTGCAAGCATATCTATAACCTTTCGCCAAGGCTTATTAAGTGCCAATGCAACCAAAGTCATAAATATAGGAGTAAATACTACTGCACCAAAAATTGCAACTGTTGTATTTTCGTCGTACTTTGCATGAATAGCAGTATATAGGTTACCCATTATCATTGCACCTGTCACACCGGCAACATAGGTTATAAGAGTTATTGCAACCGTACTGAATTTCGAAAGATCATATTTTTTATAAGTCTTCAGATTTACAACCATCATAATTGCAAACCCTACTAAGTACATTCCGTAATAAGCATAATCGCTACCTTCGAACATACAGATCCTCCTTTTTCAACAAATATTAACCTCTATGAGTTTTTTTAGTTTTTTTCTTTTTCTTTTTTTTACCGTGAACTATATCAGGTTTTCTTCGTTTGTTTATCTTGGCGATTACTCGTTTAACTTCAGCATATGCACTTTTAAGGTTTCCCTTGAACTCTTCCTGAATTTCGGGTTGTGCCTTGGCTTCTTTTACTGCGTATACTATATACACTATATTGCAAATAAATGTTATAGCGGCAAGCACTGATATTGAGGGATGGAAGCTTGCAAAATAAACCCATACAAACGCATCTCCTAAAAACTTAAACACACCGATAAGCACTCTGTTTCCTGAATCAATCTTTTTTCTTTGAATCAGAAATATAATAGCCATAACTGTATCAATAAAGAATGATGATATCGGTAAAACTATATCGTTATTTTTAAAGATGAAATAGAAAATCACTGTACATATAAACAAAAACGATGTATACGATATCAGTTTTTTTCTTTCGTATCTAAGATTCTGTTTTTGGAAAATAAGTGCCACGATGAAAACGTCAAACAAAAACCAGACAACACGAACAAAATTTGTAGGATTCACAACCGAAGCTATTTCCCACGAGAAGTTTACCAAAACAGGCATAACCGGTATTCCCACATATTTACTCTTCTTGTTGACTGCACCTGTTATGATGATAACTATATAGGTAAGCGTCCAAAAAAACCAACCTATATAATCGAATATCATAAGTTTTTCTATAACCATAAATACTCCTGTTAAAACTAAAAAGTTGAATTTTTCTGTTTTTTGCGGTACAGTTACCCACTATCGTTAATTATTAAACCACATCAATATTAACTAATTATTAACTAAATATAAAATTTAGAGA
>JAGBSR010000101.1 GCA_017631745.1 Clostridia bacterium
AATAGCCTTTGTTGAGCCGAGCTCCTGCATTGTTTCAAAGAGGTTGTCCTCGTGCATACCGCAGAATACAACATTGCCGCCTTCGCCTGCAACACCGTAGATGAGCTTAACATTTTCTGTGTCTTGATAGCCTGCATCGCGGTATTCGTACCATGCATCTCTCTGCTCTGTGAGAGGAATGTGGAAGAATGCTGCTGACTTGATGTCTGAGTTTTCTTCTTTGCCCATTTCTTTGAGAAGAGCATTATTCTGCTCGTTGTAAGCGATTACATTTTCTTTATACCACTGCACCTGGTTTTCGTGGATGTTGTCATACTTCCAGAAGATGCCAAGGAAGTCGCCGTCGGTGTATGAGTGTGAATCGAAAACATAAAGAGACTGAGTGATGATGCCATCGGAGTTCTTTACATTGATAATCTGGTTGCCGTAACCGTCAACATCATCGGGGCCTGCTGTGTAAAGACAGTATTTGAAGTCTTCACTTGAATAGAATTCTGAGATTTCCTCTCTGCTGTAATAGCTGTAAGCCTCTGTGTCGTGGTTGCCGAAGCCGAGAGTCCAGTAAACACCAAGCTGTTCCATAAGAGCAGCAAATACCTTAGCAGACTCAAGGTTGTTGAATGTACCTGCCTGGAAAGGTACGGGATAAGAAACGTCACCTGTTGCAATAACAAGGTCGGGCTGCTCTGCTTTAATCATAGCTGCAACGGCGTTGAGGGCCATAGCATCTTTTTTAAGACTCATAAAACCGCCGCCGATATGCACGTCAGTCAGCTGAAGCACCTTGAAATCTTCGTCTGTGGTAAAGGTCCAGTTGCCGTTTTCGTCCTTTTCGGGCACAAGCTGATTTTCTTTAGCCGCAGACTCAAAGGCTGAAATCTTTTCGATGTTACCCTTGTTACCTACAATATTTGCCACAGCGGCAACGCCCACAAGAATAACGATTACTGCAAGAATAACGCCTATGACCTTAAGGGCTTTCTTGCCTTTTTTCTTTGTTTTTACATTTGTGTTTTGTTCCTTGGTTTTCATTCTTCATTTTCACACGGATTTTTCCGTGCTCTCCTTTCTGTGGATTATATAAACAGTGATACCTGTTTTTTTACTAAGTTCATTGATTTTCTCTTCGCCCGGGTACTCTGCCGAATAAACATAGGCTTCGGTTTTGCTGTCGGTGAGAGAGTATCTGACAGCGTCTACAGTGCTTTCATCTATAATTTCAAAAAGAGATTCAAGGAAAGTATCTCTTGTGTCCTTCTTTACATATCCGATAAGCTTGCAGATTGAGGCTATTATCATTTTTACTGCTGAAACCGTGATTATTACACTTATGATTATACCGCATACAGCATCGGCGGCATATGAACCGTAGGTAGAAATGAGAAGAGTCATAATCGTAACCGAGGTTATGCAGAAGTCGAGGATGCAGTCAGCGGACATAACCTTTAATATATCAGATTTGCTTTTGCTGTGAAGATATCGGAAGACCGTATACATTATCAGCTTTGCAAGGGAAGTTGCGATAAGTATGTAAAGATACTGTGTTCTGTAGGATATGCTTGTGGGGTACATAAAGCGCTCAATAGAAGAATAAGCAAAATAGCAACCCGTAAAGCCGATTATTACCGACATAATAAATGTCAGCAGGTCTTCGGCCTTTGATATGTAGCCCTTGGAGGAAATATCAACATTGCCTGCAAGAAAGCTCAGACATAAAAGGCTTATGAGACCCGAAAGTGAATCGAACAGATTGTTTATGCCGTCGGAATAAATTGCAATGCTGTTGGCACCGAGACCTATATACAGCTTTGCGAAAAACAGTATCAGGTTTGCCGTCAGTGCGAAAATACAGCCGCCTTTTAAATATTTATCTCTGATAGTACCACCGCCTTAGCTGTTATAATTGCTCATAGCCTTGTCGATGTCGCCCTTGACCATATATTCAACAGCTGAAACTGTGTCATCGGCTATTTGCTTTATGAGCTTAGCTTCGCTCTGGCTGAAACGGGAGAGTACCCAATCGGCAAGGTCATAATCGGGATTTGGCTTTGCACCGATGCCGATTTTAATGCGGGGGAAGTTGTCATCCTTCAGATGATAGATGATATTTCTCATACCGTTCTGACCGCCGTGGGAGCCCTTTCGTCTGATGCGCATTTTTCCCGGATCAAGGCTTATATCGTCGCAGATTACAATAACATTTTCAGTGGGAATTTTATAAAACTCCACCGCATCGCGCACTGCTTCACCGCTTAAATTCATAAATGTCTGAGGCTTGAGGAGAAGACATCTTCTGCCTTCAATTCTGCCTTCGCCCATAAGTGATTTAAACTTGAGCTTGTTGATTTTAATGCCGTATTTATCTGCAAGAGCATCTATGCATATAAAGCCTGCATTGTGTCTTGTGCTTTCATATTGTCTGCCGGGATTTCCAAGACCCACAATAAGATAATCAAAATTTGATGAGAACTCTTTCTTTTTACCGAATATCATATTATACCTCTTATCTGAGTTTGATTATTATCGTTTAACTGCCTATTATTATGCCAATAAAAGAAGGAAGTTTCAAGTCTTTTAAAGTAAATTTACATATTGTGTAAGAAAATTTTTCTATAAGCCGTCAAGAGGTGATTATAATTCTAAAAAGTAAATAAAAATCAACTTAACCGTGATATAATAAATCGATTATAAGTAAATTTCGGAGGGATCATCATGGAAAACAAAAACACCCGTGAAAATACCGATTTGATAATAGGCAGAAATGCTGTAGCTGAGGCTCTCAAAAGCGAAAGAGCAATCGACACTCTTCTTGTTGTAAGAGGTGAAAAACACGGTTCTATCGGCAGAATTATTGCCGAATGTAAGGACAGAGGCATAGTAGTAAAAGAAGTAGATAAAAAGAAGCTTGATTTTATGTGCGGTCAGGGTAATCATCAGGGTATCGCAGCTTATGCCGCAGTGCACGAATATGCAGAGGTGGAGGATATATTCAGACTTGCAGAAGAAAGAGGAGAGGACCCCTTTATCATCATCTGCGATGAGCTTGAAGACCCCCATAATCTCGGTGCCATTATCCGTACTGCCGAATGTACAGGCGCTCACGGTGTAATCATACCCAAGAGAAGAAATGCGTCTCTCACCTGGGCAGTTGGCAAGGCTTCTGCAGGTGCAGTTGAATATGTGCCCGTTGCAAGAGTGGGCAACCTTGCTTCAACTATCGAAGAACTCAAAAAGCGCGGTGTGTGGGTATACTGTGCAGATATGGACGGCAGTCCCTGGTGTCAGGTAGACTTCAGCGGAGCTGTTGCTCTTGTTGTGGGCTCTGAGGGTGCAGGTGTAGGCAGACTTATCAAGGTAAAAAGCGACTTTGTACTGTCACTTCCCATGAGAGGAAAGATAACATCTCTCAATGCTTCTGTAGCTTCAAGCATTATGATGTATGAGGTTGCAAGACAGCGCCTAGGTATAAAAGCAAAGTGAAAGGAATAAAAGACCATGTCTGAAAGCAACAAGACAGAAAATCTTCAGGCGGATTCAGTTATGGATGAAACAGTTACACCGCAGGAGACTGCCGAGAAAGCTGCAGATGAAACAGCTCAGGATACTGCTTCGGTATTCGGTAAGGGCAGTGAAAATGCTCTCGGCGGTGCAGAGTATGTGGGTAACTTTGACGATCTGCTCAAATCTCTGGGTATTACTCCCATAAGTCAGATGGAAGCGGGCGATTTCCCCAATGAAGATTTTTCTCAGGAAATAAAACTGAATATCAAACAGGAAGACGGTTATGTGCCTTTCAGCGATGAAACTTATCTTCAGAGCGCTCAGAAGGAAGCCAAAGACAAGCAGAACAAAAAGTTTATGCAGAATTTCCGTGTGCTTTCAAAAAAGACAGGAGACCGCACCTTGCTCGAGAGTGTGCCTACGGGCGACAGTAAGGGCAATGTTGCAGACAGAGTCAAGCTTGAAGACGGCGAAGATATATTTGAGGCCGTTGAAAGAGCTCAGAGCCGAAAGAAAAAAGGTGTTTTCCACGCCAAAGGAAAAAGTGCCGACGATATATTGGATAAGGCAAACAAAAAGAAAAAGGAGGAAGTGCTGATGAAAGCAAAGGAATTATCAGGCGTTTTACAAATTAAACTTGCAAGGCAGAAAATTCAGCTTATAGCTCTTGGTGTGCTGGGCTTTATAATGATTGTCTTATCCTTCCTACCTATGCTGTACACTGCCGAAGAGAGTCCCTTGAATGTTTTATTCAAAGACGGTGCAAAGGTTTACGGCGTGCTCAATATAGCACTTCTTATGTTAGCGGCAGGCGTTGGCTATGACAGACTTGTTGCCGCAGTGAAATCAATAAAAAATATCACCTTCGACAGTAACACGGGTCTGCTTGTGCTTTTCACGGCAGTGCTTGTGCATCAGATAGTTCTGATTGTCAGAGGTCAGAGCGCAGATGGCGATATAAATATCTATAACATCTATGCCCTGTTTACTATGGTTATTGCAATTCTCAGTGAGAGTGTGAAAGCAAAAACAGCACTTCTCAATATATCAACGGTTGTAAGAAGCGGAGTGCTTGAAAGTGTACACGCCGTTGAAAACAAAGCCGACAGCGAGGTGCTGCTGAAAGGTGTATCGGGCAAGGGCAAGGCTCTTTACTGCGCTCAGGCAGACACTATCAGAGGTCTTAACGGCAATCTCGGTGTAAGACCCGGCGAATTCAAATTCTATACATTCCTTCATATCGGCGTACTCGTTGCGAGCCTTGCAGCAGGTACTGTGATAATGGTAAGAAGCAGAGATGTAAGTCTCTTTGTAACGGCAATAGTTGCCTGCATATGTCTTTGCGGGCCTGCATTATGTGAGTTTGCGAGAACTGTACTTCTTTACAGAGAAAACAAAAATCTTGCAGCTGTCAATGCAGCGGTAACAGCCTTTGACGGTATCAAGATTATGGAAAATTCCTCAAGTGTGGCTATGGATGCCTCTGATATTTTCACCGCTAAGGTGTCTAAATTCAAGGCGGTAAGAATGAGCCGTATGTCTGTTACAAACTCAGCCACACTCACAGCTGCACTTCTCAGAGATACGGGAAGTCTCGTAGGCGAATGCTTCGACGGCTATGAAGAAACAATAGACGGTGACTTACCTGCGGCAGAAGAGCTGGAGTACGAGCCAAAGCTCGGATATAAAGGTCTCGTTGCCGGCAGACGAGTTATGGTGGGTAACAGAAATATGCTTCTGAAAAATGAAATCGAAGCTCCCACAAAGCAGGAAGAAAGATCCTACGCCGGTAATAAAAACTGTATGTATGTTGTAGTTGACGGTGAGCTTACGGCAACATTCCTTGTGTCTTACGATATTATTCCCACTATCCGTAAGGCTGCGGCGTCCTTCGCAAGAGCAAGCCTTGTGCTTATGCTCACAACTGCAGATCCCTGCATTACGGAAAAGCTGGTTTCCCTTAAGCTCGGCGCTGATGTTTCAAGTGTCAAAATTCTCGGTGATGATGCATCGGCTCTTATGGATGAATACAGACTCAACAAGTCTATGAGACAGACTAACTGTCTTGTCTGCTCGAAATACAAAAAAAGTATATTCGCACTCGTTATGGGCGCAAAAATGCTTTATGAAAACGATAAGTTCGTGCTTCTTATGCATGTGGCAGGTCAGTGTCTTGCTTTTGCAATGCTTCTTGCGGCTGTAATAGTCGGCGTACCTGCATTTTTCAATCCTTATGTAATGATACTTATTCAGGTAATATGGAGTGCACTTTCCGTATTATTTGTAAGCAGAAGATAAACCTCGGAAGGTGGATTAAAATGGCTAATATCATAAATGTTCAGGGGCTCAGCAAGTCCTACGGTAAAAAGGTTGTGCTTGATAATGTCAGCTTCGAAATCGAAGAGGGCTCAATAGTCGGTCTTCTCGGTCCCAACGGCTGTGGTAAGACAACTCTTATAAAAATTCTCACAGGTCTTATCAAGGACCACACAGGCACAGTGAAAATTGCAAACGAAGAAATCGGTGCATACACAAAAAGCTTAGTGGCATTTCTGCCCGATACCTCATATCTTCCCGATTGGATGAAGCCGGGAGATGCAATTGAATATTTTGCTGATTTCTATGAGGACTTTAACAAGGACAAGGCAATAAGAATGGTAACGGATTTCGGTCTTGATCCCAGACAGAAATTCAAAACTATGTCAAAGGGTCAGCAGGAAAAGCTCAGCCTTATACTTGTTATGTGCCGTCAGGCAAAGCTCTATGTGCTTGATGAGCCTCTCGGCGGTCTTGACCCCGCTGCAAGAAGTGCAATCCTCGAACTTATTATGAATAACTACGCAAAGAATGCGGCAGTGCTTCTTTCCACACATCTTATAAACGATGTCGAAAAAATCTTCAACCGTGTATTGATGATAAGCGGCGGTAAGGTTGTGGTCAACTCTCATGTTGATGAAATCAAAGAGAAAGACAAGACAGTTGAGGATGTATTCAAGGAGGTGTTCAGCTATGCTTGGTAAGCTGCTTAAATATGAAATCAAACACTCGGCAAGATACACGGCAACTATCTATCTTGCAACTCTGGCTTTTGCCGCCGTATCGGTAATTGCTCTTGTTTTCAATTCCACATGGCTGGGCGTAATGAGCTGCTTTATGCTTTATATTGCAGGTGTTGCTTCAGTTATAGTGACTCTTGTATCTGTAATTAAAAACTTTTATGATACACTTTACGGCAGACAGGGTTATCTGACCTTTACACTTCCCGTTAAATGCAGCACAGTGCTTATTTCAAAGCTTATAACCTCAGTTATATGGATAATTGTAGGCTTCATTGTAATGGGTATTACTCTTCTTACTGTTTTCTTATATGCAAAGGAAAAGTCAGAGAGTATATTCGAGAGCTTCCTTGATTCATTCTTAGTCAGCGGACTTGCCGAGATGCTGCCGTCAGGTCTTGTTATTGCAGAGACACTTATTATGTTTGCTGTGCTTGCTCTTCTGACAGTTATAACATATGTAGGTTATGTTTTCTTTGTTGTTACTGTTGCCAATACAGGCAAATTCCAGTCACATCCCAAGCTTTTCGGTGCTCTTTTATTCCTTGGCATTTTTGCAGGTGTAAACACTGTAAGCAACCTTCTTACGGAAAACATTCCTCTTACATTCAATGTAGCGACAGACAGAGTTTTCTTTGCCTTTGCAGATATGTTCAGCGTTGAGGGTACTCTTCTTTCATACGGTATCGGAGGTACAATATTCTCAGCAATTGTTGCAGGCGGTCTGCTTGCACTTACAGGATACATAATGGAGCACAAGGTGAATATTAAATAAATATCCGCTTTTCGGAGGAAATACAGAATGGAAAACAAAATCATCATTGACGGTTTTAACGAGTGGCAAAATCAGCCTACAGTTACGGGCATAAACAGACTTCCCAGCACAACTTCATTCGTACCGTATGACAGTGAGGAAAAGGCTAAAAAAGCTGTAAAAGAAAAGTCGGCAAGATATTTCGGACTTTGCGGAGAATGGAAGTTCAATATCTACGATTCCTACCGTGAAAGAGAGCTGGCTTTCACAAACCCCGAGTTTGACAGCAGTGAGTGGGATACAATTCCCGTGCCGTCATCCTGGCAGAGTCTCGGTTACGATAAGCATATATATTCAAATACTCAGTATCCCTGGGAAAGAATACAGGAGCCCAATGCTCCCGAAGCTCCCACAGAATATAACCCTGTCGGCTGTTACATAAAGAAATTCACTTTGCCTGAGGGATTCAGAAAAGACAGAGTTATCATCTGCTTTGAGGGCGTTGAGTCTGCATATTATCTCTATATCAACGGCGAAAGAATTGCCTACAGTGAGGGGACCTTCAGAGAGAGCAGATTTGATATCACAGACTATCTCGTCGACGGTGAAAACACTCTTGCAGTTGAGGTTTACCGTTGGTGCACAGGCAGTTGGATGGAGGATCAGGACTTCTTCCGTCTTGCAGGTATTTTCAGACCCGTATATATTTACACCACAAATAAACAGTATATAGCCGACTTCAAGGTTGACTCCAAGCCCGATGTGCCTCTTTATAAGGGCGGTACTATCAACACTCAGGTATTTTTAGGTCAGGATGCCGAAAACACCGAGGCTGAGATGACTGTTTATGATATGGACGGCAATGTTGTTGCAACAGATGCCGTGATTGTTAACGAGAGCACTGAGGCGGTACTCACTGCCGAGCTTCCATTTGTTGAGCTCTGGAGTGCAGAAAAGCCCTATCTTTACAATGTGGTTATCTCCATAAGAAACGAGGCAGGCAGCTTTATTGAATATGTAAGCTGCAAAACAGGCTTCAGACACATTGAAATAAAAGACAGCGTAATTTACTATAACGGCGAAAGACTCATTCTCAAGGGTACCAACAGACACGAGTTTTCATACGAAACCGGTCGTGCTGTTTCAAAAGAGCTGATGATTGAAGATATTCTCATTATGAAAAAGCACAACATCAACGCTGTGCGCACTTCACATTATCCCAACTCTCCCGTATGGTATGACCTTTGTGATGAATACGGTCTTTATGTAATTGACGAAAATAATCTCGAAAGCCACGGTACAAGATTTATGGGCGAGATTACACCTCTTCTGCCCGACGGCAGAGAAGAGTGGCTACCCTCTTGTATGGACAGAATAGAGTCTCTTTATGAGAGAGACAAAAACCATCCGAGCATCATTATGTGGTCGCTTGGTAATGAATGCAGTGCAGGTAAGAATTTCCTTATTATGCACGATTATCTTCACGATGTTGACCCCACAAGACCCGTACACTATGAGTCAATATGGGGTGATAAGGATAAGTTTGATTTCAATAAGAATGTAACAGATGTATATTCACAGATGTACCCATATCCTTGGAATCTCGAAAAGGATATGATTGCACATCCCGAAAAGCCGTGGATGCTTTGCGAATATTCCCACGCTATGGGTAATTCCTGCGGAGGTAACGATAAATACCTTGAGCTTATGGATAAATACAGATGCTTCTTCGGTGTTTTCGTTTGGGACTTTGTTGACCAGGGCGTAAAAATCACAAAAGAAGACGGCACAGAATTTATCGGTTACGGCGGTGATAGCGGTGAGTTTACTCACGACGGCTCTTTCTGTGGCAACGGACTTGTTTTTGCCGACAGAAAGCTCACTCCTAAAATCAAAGAATTGAAGCGTCTTTATCAGAATGTACGCTTCAAGGCTAAGGATGCAAAGAAGGGTATCATCGAAATTCAGAACGATTTTCTTTTTACTAATCTCAAGGAATATAATCTTCACTGGCAGGCTATCAGCGAAAACAAGGTTATGGCAAGCGGTGATATGATAGTTGACCTGCTTCCCGGCGACAGCACGGTTGTTGACCTTGGTATCGATATCAGCCACAGCGGTGAATGGTATCTCAATGTCTTCTTCGAGCTTAAGGAAAACACATCCTGGGCGAAGGTAGGCCACAGAGTTGCCAAGGCGCAGTTTGTTGTCAACGAGTATAAAAACAAGAAAGCCGAAGCATCAAAGGCACAGATGAATGTCAAGACCAATTACGGCACTGTCTGTGTTTACGGCGGAGATGTTGAAATAAACTTCTCAAGAAGAAACGGCGCAGTTTATTCTCTTAAGAAAAAGGGAACAGAAATTCTCGCAGGGGAAATCAGACCTAACTTCTGGCGAGCTCTTATTGATAACGACAGAGGCTCAAAGCAGGCAATACGCTGTGCTGTTTGGAAATATGCTATGGATTACTGCTGGATGGGTATTCAGAAGGTGACGGAAAAGGGTGACAGAGTAATTGTAGAGGTTGACTTCGGTGTGCCCACAGTTGCCGAGGCAAAGGGTAAGCTTATCTATACAATTACAGGCAATGCCGTACATATTGATTACAGCTTCAATCCCGATGCTTCACTTCCCGAAATTCCTGAAATTTCAATGATTATCCCTCTTAAGAAAGATTATGATAAGCTTGAGTATCTCGGCAGAGGTCCTCACGAAAACTATATCGACAGAAATTACAGTGCAGATATCGGTCTTTACAAGACAAGCATTGAAGATTTGTTTGTGCCTTATCTCAAGCCTCAGGAACACGGCGAAAGAACAGGCGTAAGACGCGCAAAGCTCAGCGGTAAAAATGAAATCGCCTTTGAAGCTGACACCGAGATGGAAATCAATGTCTGCCCCTGGACCTCATTCCAGCTTGAGAATGCACCTCATACTCACGAGCTTCCCGAAAGCGACAAGCTCTATTTCAGAGCAGTCGCAAGACAGATGGGTGTAGGCGGTTATGACAGCTGGGGCTCACATACTCTTGATGAGTATAAAAACTTCAGCGGTAAAGAGTATAAGTTTGGTTTTAGTATTTTAGTGTAAGGAGAGTATAGATTATGAAAAAAACATACGGTGAGCCTATCGCGGCTTTCTTAGCAGTAGCAACACTTGTATCTCTCAGATTTGCTATAAGAAGAATGGTTAAGAGATACTCAGGAGTAAAACTTTAATAATTAGTCAAAGGCGGATATAATTCCGCCTTTTGCACATTGGTGATAAATTATGAACAACAAACCTCAGAATAAAAAAACAGCTCCCGGCAAGCCTCGGCAGAGTACACCGAAAAAGGTCGGCAAGGGTAATGCCTGCCCATTATATAAAAAGTGCGGCGGCTGTCAGCTTCAGAATATGACCTATGATGAACAGCTTTCTTTCAAGCAGGCAAAGACTATCAAATATCTCGGCCGCTTCGGCCATGTGGAAGAAATAATCGGTATGGATGCGCCTAAGCACTACCGCAACAAGGTGCAGGCGGCTTTCGGTACCACAAGAGGCGGAAAGATAGTTTCGGGCGTTTATCAGTCCTCGAGTCACAATATTGTGCTTGTTGATGAGTGTATGCTTGAAGATAAAATCGCCGATAAAATCATCGTCGATATAAGAAAGCTGCTTCCGAAATTCAAGCTCACAGCTTACAACGAAGATACAGGCAAGGGCTTTCTTCGCCACGTGCTTGTCAAGCGAGGCTTCAGCACAGGCGAGGTTATGGTGGTACTCGTGACGGGCAGTGCCATCTTCCCAGCGAAAAAGGATTTTCTCAAGGCACTTCTGAAACAGCACGAAGAAATCACTACTGTTATCTGGAATATCAACCCCACAAAAACAAGTCTGGTACTCGGCAAGCGCGAGGAAGTATTATACGGCAGCGGTTACATTGAAGATATTCTTTGCGGTAAGCGCTTCAGAATATCGGCAAAGTCATTCTATCAGATAAACCCTGTGCAGACAGAAAAGCTCTACGGTACTGCTATAGAATTTGCAGGTCTCACAGGCAAAGAAACTGTTCTTGATGCTTATTGCGGTATCGGTACAATCGGTCTTGTGGCTCTGGATAAAGCTAAGCAGGTTATCGGTGTCGAACTCAACGAGGACGCTGTACGCGATGCTATAATGAATGCCAAGCTCAACGATGCTAAGAATATCAGATTTTTCTGCGACGATGCAGGCAAATTTATGGTAGGTATGGCAGAGGCTGATGAAAAGGTCGATGTTGTATTTATGGACCCGCCCAGAGCAGGCAGTGATATACCTTTCCTTAAAAGTATTGCAACCCTTAAGCCGAAGAAGGTGGTTTATGTTTCCTGCAATGTTGAAACTCAGGCGAGAGATTTAGGCTTCCTTTGCAAAAACGGCTACAAGGTGCAGAAAATCCAACCGGTGGATATGTTCCCGCACACAAATCATGTGGAATGTGTAGTTTTGCTGACAAGAAAATCAGGTGAAGCCGGTAACGCCGGGACTTCTTCAAATAATGCAAAAGAACGCGTATACAGAAAACTCAAAAAATAAGACTGATAGCAAGGGTCAGATATATGGAAAACGCAATAAAGAACAATAGAATATATTTATTTGATAATATAAAAATTTTTTTGATTGCTACGGTTGTAATCGGACACTTCGCAGAGGTGGGAAC
>JAGBSR010000102.1 GCA_017631745.1 Clostridia bacterium
CGGCAGTGCACCCGTTTTTGTTGCAACTCAGGTAAGCGTATGGGGATATCACAACATAGGTGATGTGATAAATCTCGAAAAATACCTTTCAGACTATTATGAGGATATCTACGGTAAGGATGTAGTTGAATTTGTCAGAGCAGACCATTTCTATAATCTTTATTATCAGGCAAATAATCTTCCTCAGGACATAACACTTAAATCAGAGCTTACTGCAACTGCTACAAGCGCTGACGACAAGGCAATGCTTACAAGCGACGGCACCTGTTATGGCGACAGCATCTGGACAGCTGAGCAGGCAGGCAGACAGAGCATTACATATTCTCTCTCAAAGACCTATGATGTCAGCGAGGTTGCCGTTTATCACGCTGAAACAAACGGCCTTGATGCTTCTCTTAACACAAGAGGCTTCACTGTTGAAGTGAGCACCGACAACGAAAACTGGAAAAAGGTTGCTGAGGTTTCGGGCAACACAGCTTCATGGAGCGATGTTCAGTTCAAGGCCGCAAAGGCTTCTTATGTACGCATCACCGTTGAGGATGCAGGCAGTGACAGCATTGCCCGTATTGCCGATGTGGATATTTACGGCGTGCTCAATAAATAAAGCACTATAATATGTTGCGCAAAATGCCGCATATGAGTATGTTTTCTGACGGTAATGTGATATAATTTTCGAAGAGAGAATGAAAGCAGGTGTGATAATGAAATATCTATTTATCATCATAGGTATAATAGCCGTTGCTGCGGGTATAGGCATTTGTATAGCAAAATTAAAAGCTTCGAGATTTACCGGCAGTGATTACAAAATACCTGAGCTTGATTTGAGCGAAATGCCCGAGCAGGTCAAGGACACGGAATATGAGTATCTTTATGAGCTTTCCGTGGTGGATGATACAAACGATTATATGGCTCATCCCGACAGCGTACTTCTGAAAAATGCCGACATCTTAACAGTTTATCCCAAGGGTCACGGTAAAGGTGCCGTACTCAACAGAATAAGCAAGGATAGCGGAGTAAGCTGGAACAGCTCTGTTGAAAACACTCCCGTAAGCTGGGAAAATTCACTTGAAACTCCCACAGTTTACAGACTCGAGTTTTCCGACGGCAGACCTGATAAGCTGATTCTTATTTCGGCTAACTCCAAATGGCCCAATATGAAAACTCCAGGTGGATTTGAGTGCTCCGTTTCCGATGATGAAGGGCAGACCTGGTCAGAGTTCAAAAGATTTTTCAGTTTTGAAGATGACTTTTCCGTGGTACCCATAGTGGCAATGGCGAGCCTTACGAGACTTAAGGAAAACGGAGAATTTACAGATAAGTGGATGGGCTTTTTCCACGATTCAAAATATTACAACTATAAGTCTGTTCTGTCTTTTGATGAAGAGGGCAATATACATTGGAGTACCCCCGAAAAATATCTTGCGCCTCACCGTAAAATTGAAAAAAAGGCGCAGATGTGTGAAATCGAGGTAATCCGTTCCCATATGGGCAAAGGCGATGAGCTGTGCCTTATTGCAAGAAGCCAGTCTAAAAAAATCAACTCGATGATTGCCTTCTCATCTGACGAGGGCAAAACCTGGAGCGAGCCGAAGCCTGCACCTGCGGCACTTAACGGTGAAAGACACAAGGCTGAATATACTTCAGACGGCAGACTGCTTATAACCTTCCGTTCAATAGAAAGAGGCAGAAAGGCCGAGTCTCACGCCAAGAAAAAAGACAAACTGAAGGGCTGGATAAGCGAGGGACTTGTTGCCTGGGTAGGTACATACGAAGACCTTAAGAGTGCAACGGAGGGGCAGTACAGAATAAAGCTTGCCCACATATATGATGAGGGTCAGACCGCCCCCGAATATTATGCCAATGCAGATACGGGCTATTGCGGCAATGTTGTCTTATCTGACGACACCTATGTCATTTGCGCTTACGGCAAATTCAGCGCTATGGAAAAGACCGCCGACGGCAAAGGTCTTAAAACTTACATCGCTTCAAAACGTATACGGCTTAAGGATACAGATGCTCTTGTGAAAAAAATGTGCGATAAATAATAAATACCATTCAGGTTGTTTTCAGCCTGAATGGTATTACTTTTTGTGTATGATTTAATTTAAAAATTCTGCCTTTGCCTTGTCTATCATTTCCTTTACCTTTGCGGCAAGAGGCTTGCTTTCTTCTTTCAGACCGATGAGGGGCTTGCGGGCATCACCGATATCAATTCCCTGCAGACGGAGAATTTCTTTTGCCGCTGCATACATATTGCATTTGCAATCGCACATAGTATAAATTATCTCGTTTATAGCGTACTGTATTTTTTGAGCCTTAGCAAAATCGCCTGCTTTTATAAGTCTGTCGCATTCTATAAACAGCTCGGGCATTACGCCGTATGTACCGCCGATGCCGCCCTCGGCACCTATTGCTCTGCCGGCAACAAACTGCTCGTCGGGGCCATTGAATATAATTACATCATCCTTGCCCTCTGCTTTGAACATCTGTATATCCTGAGTGGGCATTGACGAGTTTTTAACACCGATTACTCTGGGATTTTTAAGCATTTCTTTATAAAGAGACATTGTCAGCGCCACACCTGCAAGCTGAGGGATGTTATAAATGATAAAGTCTGTGTTGGGAGCCGCTGAAGATATGTCATTCCAATAATTTGCAATAGCCTCTTCGGGCAGACGGAAATATATAGGGGGTATTGCGGCAATGGCATCAACGCCTAAAGCTTCTGCGTGTCTTGCAAGCTCCATTGAGTCGGTAGTGTTGTTGCAGGCAACGTGAGCGATAACTGTCAGCTTGTCACCCACAGCTTCCATTACACTTTCAAGAATAAGCTTTCTTTCTGCCACACTCTGATATATACATTCGCCTGATGAGCCGTTGACATAGAGACCCTTGACCCCTTTATGATAAAGATATTCGGCAAAGGCCTTTGTTCTCTCGGCTGAAACTGAGCCGTCGTCTTCATAGCAGGCATAAAAAGCAGGGATTATACCCTGATATTTTTTCAAATCTTTCATAATGACACTCCTCCTGTCTGAAACATATTTTAACAGACTTTTTTATGTAAGTCAAATATATATTTGCTTATATTTTCCGATGAAAACTCCGGACTTTTTAAAGGAGGAATATTGCACTGTAATGCACCCGAGGCTGATTTAAAACATATTGCATATGAGTGTATTTTGTGTTATACTGAAAAAAGAATGTAAAAGGGGATGAGATTATGAAAAAAGCTCTTATGGTATCTCATGTTGCATATGCCATAGATATGTTCAATATACCTAATATCAGGCTTCTTATTTCAATGGGCTATGAGGTGCAGGTTGCCTGCAATTTTGACGACAGAAGCTCACTGAGCGATGAAAAGGTGGCTCTGTTAAAGGAAAAGCTCACTGCACTTGGCGTGAAATATCACAATATTCCCTTTGAGCGTCAGCCTCTTAAGCCTGCCAATCTCAAGGCTTATACTCAGCTGAAAAAACTCATCGACGGCGAAAAGTTCGAGCTTATCCATTGTCACACTCCTGTAGGCGGAATAATCACACGACTTGCCGCTGCGGCATCCCGCAGAAAAAACGGCACAAGGGTTATATACACGGCACACGGCTTTCACTTCTTCAAGGGCGCACCCCTTATCAATTGGCTGATATATTTCACCGCAGAAAAGCTCTGCTCATACTTTACTGATACCCTCATCACCATAAATAAAGAAGACTTTTCCAATGCACAGCACAAGCTCAACTCCAAAAAGGTCTGCTATGTGCCCGGTGTTGGTGTTGATACAGACTTTTTCAGCGGTACGCGGGGCAAGCGCGAGGCTTTATTAAAAGAGATTTCCGCCGATGAAAACAGCATAATACTTCTGAGTATAGGCGAGCTCAGCGACAGAAAAAATCACAGTGTTTCCATTAAGGCTCTGTCTCAGATGAAAAATGATAATGTTCATCTTGTTATTGCAGGCACAGGCGAAAAGAGAGAGGAATTCTTATCTCTCGCAAAGGAGCTGGGAGTCGACGGCAGGGTACACTTATTAGGCTTCAGAACAGATGTTGCCGAGCTTTTAAAGAGTGCAGATATTTTTCTTTTCCCCTCAATTCAGGAGGGCCTGCCCGTGGCTTTGATGGAAGCGATGTCCTGCGGTTTGCCCGTTATCTGCTCTGAAATAAGAGGCAACACCGACCTTATTGATGATTCCTGCGGTGTTCTTTGCCCTGCAACTGATGCTTTCGCATTCAAGTCAGCGGTAGAAAAGCTTACAGAAGATGATGCTCTTCGCAGTGCAATGGCTCAGAAAGCCTTGCAGGAGAGCAAGAAGTACGATATAAAGATAATCGAAAACTATATGAAGGATATTTACTCAGGTGAATAATATGAAATATAAACCTTTAGTGAGCATTGTCATTCCCGTTTATAACGGCAGTAATTATATGGCTGAGGCTATCGACAGCGCCCTTTCTCAGACCTATGATAATATCGAGGTTGTGGTGGTCAACGACGGCTCAAAAGACGATGGCAGAAGCGACGAAATCGCAAGAAGCTACGGCGACAAAATAAGATATTTCCCCAAGGAAAACGGTGGCTCTTCATCAGCTCTCAACGAGGGCATAAAGAATATGCAGGGCGAGTGGTTTTCCTGGCTGAGTCACGACGACTTATATTATAAAGACAAGGTGCAAAAGCAGGTTGAATATCTCAACTCACTTCTTGATAGCGGAATTGCTCAGGAGGATTTGTGGCAGAATATTCTCTTTACTGCTTGTGACTATATCAACGGCGAGGGCAAGTGCATAAAGAAAAGCAAAAGTGAAGCAGAAAAAGCCCTTTCAGAAAAAATCGCAAGCCTTTCGGGCAACGAATATCTCATCTGCGAGCCGACGAAGTATAATTTTTACGGCTGCGGTTGCCTTGTGAATAAAAAGGCCTTCGACAAGGTCGGTGCCTTTGACGAAAAGCTTCGTCTTATCAATGATCTTGATATGTGGTACCGCCTTTATGCGGGCCATTTCAGGCTTCACTATATGCCTGAAGCATTGACTATAGGCAGAATTCACAAAGGTCAGATTTCACGAAGCATAGGCTTTTCTTATCACAACAGCGAGCAGGATATGCTCTGGCAAAGAAGTCTCGGCTATCTTAAAGAAAACTGCAAGGATAACTACGAGGTCTTTTATCTTTTCGGCTGCAATGCCTTTACCAAAACAAGAGACAAAGAGGGTGCAGAGGCTTTCGCTATAGCTTGTGAAATTTCCCCCGAAAAGAGAGCATATCTTCGCAGTACCAAACAAAAACTACAGCTCAAAGCCAAAATCCGTACCTTTATGAAAAAGGTATATATGGCAATATTTATGAGGTGATAAGATGAAAATTGTTCAGATAAATGTCACCTGCGGTGTGGGCAGTACGGGTAAAATATGCCTTGCCGTAAGTCAGCTGTTAAACGAGAGGGGAGTGGAAAACTACATCCTTTTCTCCGAAGAAGACAGCGACTACGAATATGGCATAAAATATGCAGACAGGCTTTCAATCAAGCTCGAAGCCCTCAAGTCAAGAGTTTTCGGCAACTACGGCTTTAACTCAAAAGCCCTTACAAAAAAGCTCATCGCAAAGCTCGACGAGATACAGCCCGACATTGTGCATCTTCACAATCTTCACGGCCACGGCTGTAATCTCGAAATGCTCTTTAACTACTTCAAAGAAAAAAATATCAGACTCTATTGGACCTTCCACGATTGTTGGGCCTTCACGGGCTATTGTCCTCACTTTGATATGGCTGGCTGTGACAAGTGGCAGACTCAGTGCGGTGATTGTCCCCAGAAGGGCGCCTACAGCTTCTTTTTCGATAAAAGCGACAAGCTCTTGAGTAAAAAGAAGGAGCTGTTCTCGGGTCTCGATTTAACAATAATCACGCCCTCTGAGTGGCTGAAGGGTCTTGTCAAGAAGTCTTTCCTTAAGGAATATGAAGTCAGAGTAATAAACAACGGCATTGACCTTAGCGTCTTTATGCCGAGCGAAAGCGATTTCAGAGAAAAACACGGCTTAAAAGATGAGTTCCTTATTCTCGGTGTAGCCTTTAATTGGGACGAAAGAAAGGGCATTGATGTTTTCGCAGACCTTGCAAGTACCCTGCCGAATGATTGCAGAATAGTTCTTGTGGGCACCGACGAAAACACGAGAAAGCTTCTGCCCGCAAATGTTATAACTATCGACAGAACAGAAAATCAGACACAGCTTGCCGAAATCTATTCGGCCTGCGACCTTTTCGTCAACGCCACAAGAGAAGACACATTCCCCACAGTAAACATTGAATCTCTTGCCTGCGGTACTCCCGTGCTGACATTTGCTACGGGCGGCAGTACGGAAATTATCGACAGCACCTGCGGTATGGCTGTGGAAAAGAACGATACGGATGCAATGAGAAATGCAGTGCTTGCTATAAAAGAAAGCAGACCCTTCACCGAAGAGGCCTGCCTGAAAAAATCGGCAGAGTACTGTAAGGATGACAAGTTTAAAGAATATGCGGATATATATTTTCAGAAATAGCTTTAAGGCGGTAAGGTAAAACTTGCCGCTTTTACTTTTGCAAAGGTCTTGACAAACAGAAAGCAAAGAGCTATAATATAGCAAGAAACGAACAAATGTTCGCGAAGAAAGGACTGTGCAAATGGAAAGAATTATCATACACTCGGATATGAATTCCTGCTATGCTTCCATTGAGTGCAGTCTCAATCCCGAGCTAAAGGGCAAGCCTGTGGCTGTGGGGGGCAGTGTGGAAGACAGACACGGTATAATTTTAGCCAAAACCGCCGAGGCAAAAAAGTTCGGCGTCATCACGGGCGAGGCCATATGGCAGGCTCAGCGCAAGTGTCCGGGTCTTATTGTGGTGCCTCCTCACTTCGATATATACGCGAAATACTCCGCCCTTGCAAGGGACATCTACCGCCGATACACCGACAAAATCGAGCCTATGGGTCTCGACGAGGCCTGGTGTGATATAACGGGGAGTCTGTTGCTTTTCGGCAGTGTGGAAAATATCACCGACGGCATAAGAGAGGCATTTAAAAGTGAGCTTGGCATCACTGTATCTATCGGCGTGTCGTATAATAAGATTTTCGCAAAGCTCGGCAGCGACCTTGCAGGCATCGACGAGGTTGTCACCATTACAAAGGAAAATTACAAGGACATAGTCTGGCCGCTTAGTGTAGGCAGTATTATGGGTGTTGGCAGAAACACGGCAAAGAAGCTGAAAAATTACGGCATCAGCACTGTGGGGGACC
>JAGBSR010000103.1 GCA_017631745.1 Clostridia bacterium
CAGTACGAACTGCGGGTGATGTGAGTGTGAGTCTGTTGTCACAGTAGATGGGGCTCTTGATTCCGCTTGCCCAGGTAAAGGGCTGCTGGGGACGAAGGAATACAGCTCCGATTGAAAGTAAATCTTTTGCGATGAGTTTTTCCTTTTTTATATCAATCCTTTCGGTTGTAGTTACATATTTTATTTTTGTTTCTGCAAGCGGTAAGGCGGGGCTCCGCAGCCGAACTTTGTTCGGCTCGAGGGCGCCCTGCGGGCGTCCTCGGAAATCGCTTTGCGATTTCGCGGAGCCCCGACTGCAGTTTACCGTCAAGTCTCAATTATTTATCAATCAACAAATTCAGCAATGCATCTCTCATATGCTGCAACGGGGTCTGCTGCTGCAGTGATGGGTCTGCCTACTACAATATAGTCTGAGCCGATTTTCTTAGCCTCAGCAGGAGTCATAACTCTCTTCTGATCGCCGATGTCACCGTCTGCAAAGCGTACACCGGGAGTAATTGTAAGGAAGTCCTTACCGCAGGTGTCGTGTACCTTGCCAGCTTCGAGGGGTGAGCAAACAACGCCGTCAAGACCTGCATCAGCAGCATTCTTAGCGTAGTGCATAACAACCTTGTCGATAGGCTCTTTGATAAGAAGATCGTTTTCCATGCTTTCCTGATCTGTTGATGTAAGCTGTGTTACAGCGATAAGAAGAGGTCTTGTGCCGTCTTCTCTTGTAAGGCCTTCAAGTGCAGCCTCCATCATGCGCTTTGTACCGCCTGCATGAAGATTTGTGATATCAACGTCGAGGTTTGAAAGCACGTTCATTGACTTCTTAACTGTGTTGGGAATATCATGAAGCTTAAGGTCGAGGAAAATCTTATGACCTCTTGCCTTGATTTCTTTTACAATCTGAGGACCTTCTGCATAGAAAAGCTCCATACCGATTTTTACGAAAGGCTTTCTGCCCTGAAACTTGTCAAGGAATGAAAGTACTTCTTCTTTGCTGCTGAAATCGCAAGCAACAATTACATCTCTACCCATTAGTGAGCACCTCCGATAATTTCATTTAAGTCTTTGATGTTATATTTTTCCATTGCCGCCGGCAGATCGTTTATGATATCACGGCAAGCAAAGGGATTTACTAAGTTAGCGGCACCGACCTGAACTGCAGTGGCACCTGCGAGCATCATTTCGATGACATCGTTTGCTGATGAGATACCGCCCATACCTACGATGGGGATATTCACCTTTTCATATACCTGATAAACAGCTCTCAGAGCCACGGGAAGAATTGCGGGGCCTGAGAAGCCGCCCATCTTGTTAGCGATAACGGGCTTCTTGGTCTTAAGGTCAATTCTCATACCGAGGAGTGTGTTTATCATACTGATACCGTCTGCGCCTGCTTCCTGGCAAGCCAGCGCGATTTCAGTTATATCTGTTACATTTGGTGTGAGCTTTGCGAGTACGGGCTTGGTTACTACCTGCTTAACAGCCTTGATAACCTCTGCGGCGCCCTCTGCAGATACACCGAAGTTTTTGCCGCCCGCGTGAAGATTAGGACAGCTGATATTGATTTCAAGTATACCAACCTGATCTTCTTTATCAAGAAGAGATGCACACTTCTGATATTCTTCTATTGAGAAACCGCCTACATTAGCGATAACCTTTTTGTTATACACAGCCTTAAGCTTGGGAAGCTCCTGGCTGATAACCTTTTCAACACCGGGATTCTGCAGACCGACAGAGTTAATCATACCCATTGTGCACTCTGCAATACGAGGTGTGGGGTTGCCGAAACGACTCTCTAAGGTTGTGCCCTTGAATGAGATTGAGCCGAGACAATTGATATCATAAAGCTCTGCATATTCATAGCCAAAGCCGAATGTACCTGAAGCAGGGATAACGGGGTTATCCAGCTCTAAGCCTAAAAGATTAACCTTTGTGTTTACCATATTATCTCCTCCCTTTCAAGCACGGGGCCGTCTTTGCAGATTCTCTTGTTGCCGTATTTTGTCTTGCAACTGCAGCCCATACAAGCACCGAAGCCGCAGCCCATTCTCTCTTCAAAGCTGTACTGACCGCTTGTTACGGCAGTATTTTCAATAGCCTTGAACATAGGCATAGGACCGCAGGTATAGAAGTATGTATAAGTCATATCCTTAAGGGCATCTGTTACAAAGCCCTTGATACCTACTGAGCCGTCAACTGTTGTAACGAAAGTTTCTGCGCCGATTGCTTCGAAGTCCTCTTTGCAGAAAATCTCGCTCTCTTTATTGAAGCCGAGGATAACCTTTACTTTTTTGCCCTGTGAGATAAGTCTCTTTGCAAGGCCGAACATAGGAGGAATACCTACACCGCCACCGATGAGCACGGGCTCGTCGCTGCTTTTTGACATATCAAAGCCGTTGCCGAGACCTGTGAGCACATCGCACTTATAGCCAGCCTGCCACTTTGACATTTTTTCGGTACCCTCGCCTACTACTTTATAAATAATGCTGATAGTTGTCTCGTCCCAATCGAAAACCGAAATGGGGCGTCTTAAGTAACAGCCCTCAACGGTCAGATTAACAAACTGACCGGGTGCTGTAAGAGCTGAGGTGTCACCCTCGAGGACCATTTTATAAACACAGTCTGTAAGAGCCTCGTTGCTCTTAACAGTGTAAATTCCCTGTTTCATTTTTTCGTCTCCTTAAAATATTTCCTTACCGCCGATATAGGTGTGCATTATCTTACCCTTGACCTTAAAGCCCTCAAAGGGAGTTGCCTTACCCATTGAGTAAAACTCATCGGGGTTAATCTCATATTCAGCATCGAGGTCGATAACTGTGAAATCTGCACTCTGACCCTCATCTGTACCGCCACCGATACCGAAGCGTTTTCTCGGGTTGATGCTCATAAGCTCAATAAGCTTTTCAAGAGTGATGACACCTGTTTCAACAAAGTGTGTA
>JAGBSR010000104.1 GCA_017631745.1 Clostridia bacterium
AAGACTCATATAATCGGGCTTGATGTTGATTATATCTTTGACAATTCGGGCATAAACGTTGAGAATTGTGTCACCGCCGATACCACGGTTTATGTATTTATATTTGCCCGGGCAATCTTTTTCCAACTGAGCGGTAACTTTAGCGGGATACCCACTGCCGAGAACCGTAGCCTTGTGCAGTTTTTTATAAAACTTAGTAATAGCGGAATCCGATTCTTCACGGATTCTGCCGCAGTCTGTTATTGAGTCACCCTGAAAAAGTATAGTTTTCATATTATTTCCCCTTTGATGTTTTTTTACATTGTATCATAAACACTCCCTCAAAGGCAAGACTCAATTAATAATATTCCCCTCTTGAAAAACAATCATTTATCTGCTATTATATAATTCAGAATGATTTCAGGAGGAAATGATATGTCTCTTAAAATTTTTATTGATAAATATAAAAATCAGTTTAAGGCTATGAATCCTAAATACGATGTTATCTATGAGGTAAAAACTGATAATCCCATTGTTTTTGAAGACAGCGCAAATGTAAAGCTGGCAATGGCAATTATTGCAGATACTCACCTGCCCAACAGAGAGAGCGCAGAGGTCAACCTTTCCAACACCTTCAAGGACCTTGCCAACTCCCCCGAGAAATTCGATGCATTTTTACTTGCAGGTGATATCGCAGACTACGGTACCAACAACGAGTATGACAGATTTTTCCGTGTGCTCGACAATCAGAAGGTCGTTAAGAATCTTTTTGTCACAATGGGCAACCACGATGCACGTTTCTTCTTTAAGAAGAACAATAAAATTGTAACAAAGAAAACCGACAAATACCTCGGCATTAACACAAATGGCAAGCCTTACTATTCCTACGACATGAACGGCTACACCCTCATCGTTATTTGCACAGAGAAGAGAGTTCTCGAAAAGGCATACATATCCAAGGAGCAGATTGCTTTCCTTGATAAAGAGCTTGCAAGAGGTACCAAAGACGGTAAGCCTGTATTTGTTATGTGCCATCAGCCTTTTGCAGAGACTCACGGTCTGCCCGAGGTATGGAAGACAGGCGATATGGGCGAGCAGAACGACGAAGTGCGTGCAGTTATGGAAAAGTATAAGAATGTATTTTTCATCAACGGTCATCTTCACGGCGGTATTTTCGAGAAGATTGCCGAAACTCTCAACGAAGAAAACGGCGTATATTCAATCAGCATCCCAGGTTACAGAAAGCTCAACAACTTCGGTATTCAGGACTGCGGTGTAGGCTACTACTGTGAGGTTTATGACGACAAGGTTATCTTCAAGGCAAGAAAGTTCATTTCAGGCGAATATCTCGAGGGCGACCTGACAAGGCTCGAATACAAGATTAAATAAAATGATAAAAGCAGCAACTTTTTACGGTTGCTGCTTATATTTTAATTATTAGGATTATAAGGCGGTGTGGTCTGGCCTGTCACTCCTGAGCCTGCTGTGGTATCAGGCTCGTCAACTGCATACCCCTTGCTGGTGCTTTGAGTTGAAGCCATAATGGTAGTGCGGATATTATCATCGATATCTGCAATGTCTTTGTTTTCATACGCCGCAGTTGTACCTACGAGATTTACACCTTCAGAGTTAGTCCAGACAGTAAGCTCTTTTCCGTCTGCGAAATTGAATTTCTTCACAGCGTAGTCGCTGACGGTGAAGAATTTATCTCCGATATATGTGCCGCGGAAGCTTTCAATGTTGACATATGAGCCCTTACTGTGAAGCAGCTTATGCATAATCTCGAGCCCGCTTTCCTGCACCCTGATAAGATAATAACTGTATTCATCGCCATAACTGTTATAACCGCCGTTGACGGGCAGGCCTATAATGCCCTCAGCAGAGTTATAAATCATTGCCTTGGGATTATAGCTGACAGTTGTAGTTGCATCGGAAATCACAACATTGTCGAGCTCTTTAAGCTCAGTCGGGTTGCTGATATCAAAAAGTGACACCTTGATTGTGCTGAAATCCGCATTGTTTGCATCACCGTCATAGCCGATACCTATAAGAAGATTTTCGCTTATGGGATGAAGATATGCACTGTAACCCGGGAGCTTGAGTTCACCGAGGATAGTCGGATTTTTCGGGTCGCTGAGATCAATTGCAAAAAGAGGATCGGTGTTTTTGAAGGTCACCACGTAAGCCTTTTCACCCATCTATCGCACACTCTTTATCTGCTCGTCTTTTGCTATATCCTCAACCTTACCGATGATATCAAGGTTTTCGTCGAGTACATAGAGCGAGCTTTCGTTTCTCTGAGTTTTGTAGTTATAATAGGTTGTTGCAACTCTGAGATTATCCTGGTATTCGTCAAGGCTATACTGACTTCTTGAAGTGGTACCTTTTACTTCTCCTGTTGCTTTATAGCTGATATCAAGTCCGTCAAGGCTGAAGGCGTTTATGACAGTTTTATCTCTTATATCGGCATAGCTGTCTTTGTAGTTATACTCATCAGCTATAACATAGAATGTATCAAGTGAGCAGTAATAGTTTTCCGTACTGCCTAAAACCGCCAAAGCGCTGACTCTGCCGTCTTTATCGCTTATATCCATAGCCGTAAGACAGATATAGCTTTCACCCATATTTTCGGGCAGGAATATGCAATCGCAACCGATTTCCACTCCTCCAACCTTGGGTATGCAGACATTTTCGAGAGTCTCTTCATTCTCGGCTCTGACATAATATTGGCTGACAGTATAAAGAGTGTTGCCGATAAGTCGTGAGCTTCTGTATGAGCCGTCCTGAGTTTCGAGTCTGATGAGCTTAGGCTCTGCTCTGTCAGTTATATCATATGTGGCAACAACTGTGCTGCCTGTGGCACCGTAGTAGTCGTATGCCACAGAGCGATAATAGCCGTAACTGTTTTTCTGAGCGCAGACAGCCACTAAAATATTATCTTTGAGATAGATATCGTTGACCCAGATAATATCGCCGTTTTCATCATAAAAATAGCTGTTGTACACTGCCGTCATAGTCTGTGTGTCGATGATTTTCAGCTTTCTGTTGCCGCTGCCGTCACTGCCGACAAAATAAATATATCTGCTGTCGGTTTTGATGATATCGCCCTCGTCAACACCCTCGGTCTGAACATTAGTCTGAGCATGGTCAATTCTGTTGCTTGATGTATCTGTTGTAACACCGATTTCGGGTGCGGCGGCATCTGAACCTTTAAGGTTGTCGTCAAATGCACCATTGATGTCCACGGCACCGGTACCTGATAAATAATAATATATGTTGCCGTTTTCCTTATAGCTGTTGCGGAAAAACTCTACTATTTCTTCACGGCTGTTGGCTTTTAAAAGTGCAGTTTCACCCTCAACCTTGTTTTCAAAAACAGGCGGATTTACAGCCTGCTGAGTGACAATGTTATCCTGGGCTATTTCCTCTATAGGCAAATCCTCTCTGAAATCTGTGGTAGCCACTATGGCGCAGACCATAACAACAATCATAGCCGCAGCCAATGAGCCTAATCTTTTTAAGCTGATTGTTGACTGCTTTTCAGGGTAAATCTCTTTGAGCTTTGATACAACATTTCTCTTGCTCAGACTCTCGGGCAGCTGAATATCATCATCAAATTCCGAGTGCAGTATATCAAATGTATCTTTATTATTCATAGTTATCACCTCTTGTTATTTTTGTAAAAACTTTCGCAGCTTTTCGCCTGAGCGCAAAATCTTCGAGCGCACCGTAGCATCCTTTATGCCGAGTATCTCGCCGATTTCTTTGCTTGTGTATCCCTGACAGTAATGGAGAATTACAATCTCTCTGTCTTCGTCGCTGAGAAGCGAAAGAGCCTGCTTAAGGCTGAGCTTCTCGTTTATGTCTTCGCTTTCAGAAGAAAGATCTGTCAAAGCAGAGTATTCCACATTTCCGTCGGATCTGATTTTTTCTCTCAGGGCACTGTTGCAGCAGTTATGTAATATTTTGAAAAGCCAGGACTTGAAAGCTGAAGCCTTTCTCAATGAGCCTATTTTCTCATAGGCGATGCACACACACTCGCTGACACAGTCCTCTGCCAAGGCAGACGACCCGAGATAATAATAGGCGAAGCGAAACATATCTCTTGAATATATCTCATAAAGTTCACCGAAAGCTTCTGCACTGCCGTTTTTTGCAGAAGAAACAAGACTGTCAATAATTTTTGAGCTCATATTTATCACATCCGTTCAATAGATTAGATAAAAAACAACTATCGTTTGTTGCATAAAATTAAAAAAATTTCGGGAATAATAATAAAAAAACAGAAAGGCTGATATAAATGGATAAAAACAACCCTAAAAAATCAAACCGCAAAAAAGTCAAATCCGTTAAAGCTACGGGAACCAAAAAAATCAAGTCCGATGTTTTCGGTTCATACACGGGTGTACCCACTGAATTTGACGAAAGACCCGTTCAGGATGCAGATGACTTATAACAGCAAAAGCCACCTTAATGTGGCTTTTTTGCTATGTCCCAAAATAAGGTTGATTTTATTATAATGCAGAATGCACTGCAGTGAATGCAGAATGCAAAATGCAGAATGCAAAATTGCGGTCGCGGGTGAAGTTCTGCTGATATATAAGTTTCTTCCGCAGAGTCAGTCGGGTTAAAATAACAACCGCCGTCGATTTTATATCTTACCTAAATCGGATATAATCGGAGCGAAGCGACCCCCAGTACAATGCACTGAAAGTGCCACTTTAATCTTGTCGCCCCTGAAAGGGGGAGATGTCACGAAGTGACAGAGGGGTTTATTCTGCACTCTGCATTCTGAATTCTGCATTTCAGAATCAACTATAATATGGTACAGAGTCATTTTTTCTTTATTTTCCCCCGCAAATACTTGCCTGCCTTAATCACAAGATAAACAGCAAATGGTGCAAGAAAGCACAGTCCCACACTCAGAGCACTGTCGGTTCTGAGTACAAATCTGTCCGTACCGCCGAAAATCTCAGCTACCCAAAGGCAGTAAGATGATATTTTTTCCACAGTAAAAGCAAAAAATTCGGGCATTATTCCGACACTGCATAAAATTGCCGAAATAAAAGCCAATATTATTATAACAGTTGTCACAGGCAGAAACAGCAGATTGGTTACAGGTGAAATCAGAGAGACTCCGCCGAAAAGAGTTGCCGATACACCCAAGGTAAACATCATAATACTAAAGCTGATTGCAAGACTGAGCATAACTGCACTGCAGATATAAAAGGTGACTCTGCCGCTGAGACCTAATCTGTCGCAAATAATAAAACGATATCTCTTATAGAAAGGCAGAGCGCAAAGTATTATTGCAAGGGTAGAGAGTACCGACAAGAGAAAGCCCGCACTCATAGAAGAAAAGGGATTGACCGCAAGAATGCATATGCAGGCAAAGCCGAGAGAATTAAGAGAATCTGACTGCTTATTAATAAGCTGACCTGAAAGAAGTATGAGTATCATAACCCCTGCTCTGACAACCGAAGCACTGAAGGATGCCAGAAACATAAAAAAGATGATGAACACTGCAAGTACGGTGAAATATAGTCCCTTATATTTCTTTCTCAGCTTGCTTATAAACAGATTCAGAAACATAACAAGCACTGCAAGGTGCATACCCGACACAGCCATAATATGCGCCACACCTGAGTTTTTGAAGGTATCGTAAATTCTCTCGCTGATATAATCCTTGCTTCCCGTAATAAGAGCCGTAAGAAAGCCTGCCGTATCTTTGCTGAAATTGTCATGCAGACTCACTGCTATAAATTCACGCAGCTTTTCACCGTAATAGCTTAAGGGGCGGTATTCCGGCAGGAGTACCGACAAATCTTTTATGCCGTATGCGCCGATATATACGTTTTCACTTTTGAAATAGTCGACTATACCCTTATCTTCACCGCCAACCTGATAAAGATGCCCTTTGAAAGAAAGCTTATTGCCTGTTTCAAAGTTGGCTAAATCCATTTCGTCATATGTGGTATTAAAAGACAGACGGATGTTGCCCTTATATTTTTCACCGTCAATGCTTATTACTTTAGCTTTGCAGTAGTGTCTGCCGTAGCTTTCATTGAAGACGGGCTTTTCTTTCACACGGCAGACTATCTGCGCATCGGTATCGGCTAAATCTGCCAGGGCCTGATAATCGCTTTGAGCGCAGTAAAACATCAGGCAGGCTACGAGCACTGTGAAAAAGGCCACAGGCAATGTAAGTCTGCTACGGCTTTCGGGTATGATGCTCGTTACCATAAACAAGATATAAGCTGCCGCACCTGCAAGCAGAGATACGCCTATATTGCCGAAGATGCACAAAGAAACAAGAGATATCATCAGGGTAAAGCCCGCAACCGCTAAGGGTCGTTTCATTTTATGCACCTCCTTAAACCGAAAGAAATATTAATATATTTATTATAGCACAGCACTTTTTGTTTTGGAAGATATAAACAATAAACCGCAGATTTTTTTTGAGCTTTTATAATCATAAAAATATTCTCACAATTATTGTAATTCGTAATGCTTTTTGATATAATTATGTTGATATTTTATAATAAGGAGAATTTCTTATGGACAATTTACAGTTAATCAAAGAACAAATATGTGATGTCTGTCATAAAATGTGGCAGCTCGGCTGGGTTGCAGCTAACGACGGTAATGTCAGTGCAAAGCTCCCCGACGGCAGAATTGTTGCTACACCTACAGGTATCAGCAAATCCTTCATCACACCTGATAAGCTTGTAATTCTCGATAAAGAAGGCAACATCCTTGAGGCACAGGAAGGCTATCGTCCCTCAAGCGAAATCAAAATGCACCTTCGCTGTTACGACAAGAGAGAAGATGTTTTCAGCGTAATTCATGCTCATCCTCCCGGAGCAACAGGCTTTGCTGTGGCTCACAAGGCAATGGATATGTATAATATGATTGAAGACGTTGCTGTTATCGGCTCTGTACCCCTCACACCCTATGGCACACCCTCAACCTCAGAGGTGCCCGACTCAATTGAGCCATATCTTGAGGAGCACGATGTAATGCTTCTTGAAAACCATGGTGCTCTCGCTGTGGGTAGCGATGTTATCACCGCTTTCTACAGAATGGAAAGTCTCGAGCTTTGGGCAAAAATCACAATCAATGCAGTTATCCTCGGCGGCAGCCACGATATCAGCAGAGACAACATCCAGAAGCTTATTGACCTTCGCGGTTATTACAGAGTAACAGGCCGTCATCCCGGCTATAAGGTATTCAACGCCGATGACGAAATGCTTCACAAAAAGGACTGAGAGGTGTAATTATGCTTAAAGGAATTTCACCACTGATTTCTCCCGAGCTTTTAAAGGCACTTGCTCAGATGGGACACGGCGACGAGCTCGTTATCGCAGACGGCAACTTCCCCTGCCACAGTGTGGGTAAGGATGCAATCGTTATCCGCGCTGACGGTCACGGCGTGCCCGAAATTTTAGATGCTGTTTTAAAGCTCATTCCTCTTGATACATACACAGAAAAGCCCGTAGCTCTTATGGAGGTTGTAAAGGGCGACACCTGCGGTACTCCCGAAATATGGAGCACATACGAGGAAATCCTCAACAAATATGAGCCCGACCATCACGACATAGATTACACCGAGCGTTTTGCCTTCTATGAAAGAGCAAAGGGTGCATATCTCATTATCGCAACAGGTGAAAAGGCTATCTATGCAAACATTCTGCTTAAAAAGGGTGTGGTCAAATGAAAACAGTTTTAGCTTTTGACTTCGGCGCTTCAACAGGCAGAGCTATCAAAGCAGTTTTTGACGGTGAAAAAATCACCTATGAAGAAATCCACCGCTTCGACAATATACCCAAAGAGGTTGACGGTCATGTCTGCCACGATGTGGATATGATTTTCGGTGAAATCAAAGCGGCTATCGAAAAGGCAGGAAAAATTGACTCTATCGCTTTTGATACCTGGGGTGTTGACTACGCACTCCTCGATAAAGACGGCAACATCATCCACGAGCCTTTTCACTACCGTGATGAGCGCACAAAAGACGCTCTCGCCAAGGCCTTTGAAAAGATTACTCCCGATGAGCTTTACAAAGAAACAGGCAATCAGATAATGAGCCTTAACACTCTCTTCCAGCTCATCAGCGATGATAATCTCGGTAAGGCTGACAAGCTTCTGTTTATGCCCGACCTTTTCGGTTATCTACTTACGGGCAAAAAAGTATGCGAAATGACTATCGCATCCACATCACAGATGCTTGATATGAAAGAAAAGGTTTTCAGCAAAAAGATTCTCGATATCTTCGGTATCAAGGAGGACTTGTTCCCTGAAATCTGTGAGAGTGCCACAATAAACGGTGACTATAACGGCGTACCCGTAATCAGCGTTGCAGGTCACGACACTCAGTGTGCCGTTGCGGCAATGCCCACAGACAGCGAAAATGCAGCTTTTCTTTCCTGCGGCACCTGGTCACTTATCGGTTGCGAGCTTGACGAACCCGTTATGACTTCTCAGAGTAATGCCCTTGAGCTTTCAAACGAAATGGGCGCTAACGGCAAAATCAACTTCCTTAAAAATATCAGCGGCTTATGGCTGATTCAGGAAACCAGACGAGACCTTGCTAAAACAGACAGAAAATACTCTTACAACGAGCTTGAAATGATGGCCCGTGAAAGCGAGAAATTCAGAAGTTTTATCGATCCCGATGCTCCCGAGCTTTCAGCTCACGGCAATCTTCCCGATAAAATCAAGGCTTACTGTCAGAGCACAGGTCAGCCGGTACCCGAAACAATCGGTCAGATAGTAAGATGTATTTATGAAAGCTTAGCTCTCAAATACAGACTCGCCCTTGAACAGATTTCCGAATGTACAGGCAAGAAATTTGATGTGCTTCATCTTATGGGCGGCGGTACAAAGGACGGCTTTTTATGCGAACTTGCTTCTCAGAGTCTCGGCATCCCCGTGATAGCAGGACCCGTTGAAGCTACAGCTCTTGGCAATATCGTGCTGCAGCTTATAGCTCTCGGTGAAATTGAAACCATTGCTCAGGGCAGAAAGATTATCGCCGAAACAGAAAAGGTGAAAACCTTCAACGAAGAGCGTACTCCCGATTGGGACGAAGCCTTCGGAAGATTTTGTGAAATTATTAAAAAATAAATATAAAGGAGAAAATACTATGTTATATCCAAAGATTGGTATCAGACCCACAATTGACGGCCGTTGGGGCGGCGTAAGAGAAAGCCTTGAAGCTCAGACTATGGGCATGGCTGAAGCTGCTGCAAAGCTCATCAGCGAAACTCTCAGATATCCCGACGGTACACCCGTGCAGTGCGTAATTTCAGAGACAACTATCGGTGGTGGCGCTGAAGCAGCAAAATGTGAAGATCAGTTTTCAAAAGAAAATGTTGTAGCAACTCTCAGCGTTACTCCCTGCTGGTGCTACGCCTCAGAAACATTCGATATGAATCCCAACACCATCAAGGCTGTTTGGGGCTTCAATGGTACAGAAAGACCCGGTGCGGTTTATCTTGCAGCTGTTATGACAGCTTACGCTCAGAAGGGTCTTCCCGCATTCTCAATTTACGGCAGAGATGTTCAGGATATGGGAGACAAAACTATTCCC
>JAGBSR010000105.1 GCA_017631745.1 Clostridia bacterium
ATGGGCAGACTACGGTACAAGCGGTATTTATATGGATGAAAACACCGAAGGCTATACAGTAAAGTATAATGTACTCGAAAATGCCTACGGCGTAAATATGCACCGTGTAGGTCATAATGAATATGAAGATAAAACAATGTATGTTGATAAGAAATGGAATCCCATAAAGCAGTCAATAATCAAAAATGCAGGTATCAATGATTATTTTGATGCTTATGCAAAGCTCTTGTATTAATATTGATCCCCAAGGCGAATGCTCGTCTTGGGGATGCTTGTTGCTATTTTCTGGATTCTTTCTTTTTTTCACGGAAGGTTTTGCCGTAATATTTCATAAGCAGTCTTTGAGTCTGTCTTTCACACAGACCTATATGTTCTGAAAGTTCGGTAAGAGTGATATCGGGATTAGTGATAAAAGCGTGCTCGATGATCAGAAAACGTCTGTCGTTGAGTGTATCGTCATTATCAGGCATATCGATAAATTCAGGTACATAAAGCCTTGTGATTTTTGTAAGGAGAATTTCCATCATCGCACCGATAACACTTTTATAGCCGAAGCTTTTATTTCCCCATTCCTCTACTGTTTCCGTGAAGAGAATCTCGAGTTCTGGAGCTTTCATAAAACAAAAATGTGTCGAGAGAAATGAAGATACTAAGGCTCCGCTGCTTTTCTTTTCCGCTGCCTGAAGATAAAGATAAATCTCCGTCAAAGGCTCTTTACTATCCGTCGATTGCTGATGGTACACATTCGGGCCTGTGACGAAAAAATCACCTTTTGAAAGATTGTATATCTTTGTGTCAGTAGTGAGAGTACCCTTGCCGTCGATTATGTAATGAAGCTCGTATATATTTTTTGCGTGGCTGTGTCCTGCCATATCCTCATTAAAGACGCCTTTGCCGAAGTGGACAAGAGTAAAATCAAAGTCGTTCCATTTGAATGTTATCATAATATCACCGAGGTTATTATAGCATAAGGGCATATTAAAGTTCAATAAATTATAGTGCTAAAAATAAAAATCCGCAACTCTGCAAATTGTCGGAAAATATGCTGTATTGAAAAATACAACTATAGGATAATTGCTTGAAGTACGGATGTGAAACAATTATTAAATGTCATTTTTCGTTGACTTTTCTGCCCGAATACAATATAATTTACTGATATAAGAGAAAAATATTGTGCAACACAACCAATATTGACTATCAATCGGAAAATACAGCCGAAAGAAAGGGAGTTTTATGATGTCCTCGCGCAAGTCTGTCCCCTCAGATAAAGCATCAGCTGCAAAAACTGCAGGGAGACTGAATAAAAGATTGGCCAATGCTCTGTATATCATTTTAGGGGCAGTTACCATAGCTTTGCTAATTATGACAGTATATGCTTCTGCGCAGGGACAGAATGCTGACTATCCGATTGTAAGTGCAGTGGTTTTTGTTTTTCTCGGCGGTGCTCTTGCAGTTTCAGTTGTGGCATTTAACCCTCAAAAAAGCATATATGACATAGGCTTTTATCTGTTACATGTGGGTATCGTGATTTTTATTTCCGGTATGATTATTTTTGCTGTGAGAGGTTCAAGCCATTATGTTGCTTTGCCTGATTTGTCTTCTGTGACAGAAGAAGTTGAAAATCAGATGAAGAGCACTTACGGTTGGAGTGATAAGGATATTGACAGGCTCAGAAGTTACCGCAATCAGATAGCAGGGGAGAATGGTGAAATTATCGACCTCGGCTTCAATTTTCGCATAACAGATTTTGATACAGAATATTACGAAGACGATAAGTCTGTAAAGCACTATGAAGCATCGCTTGAGTTTTTTTTAAATGACGGTACCATTGAAACGGAATCGCTGACGGTTAATCATCCGATTTATCGTGGCGGCCTGAAAATCTACCTTATGAATGTTGGCTTATCGCCCTACGGATATGAACAGGTCAACCTGCTTATTAAAAATGACCCGGCTGAGTTTCTGTCGGTTGCAGGTATTATTCTTACTATCCTCGGTACTTTTATGATGTGCTTGTTACCTAAGCAAATGAGCTATTTCCGAAAGAAAGCATCAAAAGGGGAGGTGACACCCAATGAGTGATATATTGTCTGTCTTGGCTCTCAGCGACAGCATCAGACATATCCTTTCTTTAGTCTGTGCTGTGGTTTATCTCTCGGCTTTTGCTACTTGCGTGGTGAGCAGTGGTAAACTTAAGAAAATATCCTCGCTTATGTGGGGCGTTGGTACGGCAATCAACGGACTTATAGTTGTCAGCAACTGGGCGGTTAACGGATATATGCCCTTTGTGAGTATGTATCAGGTGCTGACATTTCTTGGACTTACATATTATTTCGTTTATGTTTATATCAGCCGAAGATTCTCTTCAGAATTTCTCAGACCCTATTTTATACTCTTTCAGGGTGTGATTCTTACAGGCGTCTTTTTTATGGGTAAAACGGCATCCGCCTGGAGCTTTCCGCCGGCATTGCAATCGGCATATTTTATTCCTCACGTTTTATCTTATATGATATCATACACCCTTGTGGCTGTTTCGGCACTGATATGTATAATATCCTTTTTCTTAAAGGGCGAAAACAGACTCAGACACGAAAAAGCGGTTTATCATCTTGTGATTACGGGCTTTCCTTTTATGGTGCTTGGAATGTTTCTCGGGGCACTGTGGGCAAATGCCTGCTGGGGCAGCTTCTGGTCATGGGACCTGAAAGAAACCTGGTCGCTTCTTACGGTGATGACCTTATCGTCGTATTTGCATCTTCGTCGAACAGAAGCTTTCGGAAAATATGCAAAGGTGCTTGTGATTTTTGCATTTATATTTGAAATAATTACCTTGTTCTTTGTGGGTATGTTTGACGAGAGCTCAATACATTCCTACAGCTGATGAATAACACAATGGAGGAAACATTATGATGAGCAAACAAAAAAGGAATATTCTCTTTATTGCGTCAATGATAATCTGTCTTGTTGTCGTATCTTCTTTTGCTGTATCAAACAGAGAGAGTACTGCATCATTTTTTGGTGAGCTTTTCACTTCGTCGGCAGATTATCAGAAAGATTACAGCCTGTCCGATACTTCTATAGCTCAGCTGAGCAACAGCTTGTTGAGAGGTATTGACGGTGACCAGTCAGCATATACCTCTGTAAATGCAGTGGTGACTCTCGATGATAACATCTTTGTATCTGACGGGACGGGCAGAAAAATCTTCAGACTTTCTCAAAGCGGTGAAATTGAAGCCACCTATGCTTCAACAGTTGCTGTTAATTCAATAGCGACCGATGGCAGCTATATTTACGCGCTGACAGGCACTCTTGACGGTGCTGTGGTGAAGCTGACAAAGAATTTTGATATCCTCTGTGTCACAAAGGTGGGCCACACTCCCTGCGATATGGTTTTTGCAAAGGGAAAGGCCTATGTTGTCAACCGATTTTCAAATGATATAAGTGTTATAAATACTGCAGATATGGCTGTTGCCGATACTCTGAAAATCGACGGCAGAGAGCCGGTCTGCGCTGTGACAGCAGGCAATTATGTTTATGTTGCCTGCCATCTGCCCGACGAGAGCACCGATGAAGCTGTTATGAGTGCAAATCTTGCAGTGCTTTCAGCGGATACAGACGATATTGTGAAAACACTTCCTCTTGTCAACGGCTCATCGGGTGTGAAGGATATCTGCATTTCACCTGATATGAAGACGGTTTATATTTCACATATAGTAGGCAGATATGCTTATCCCACTACTCAGCTCGACAGAGCCTGGATTAACTCCAATTGTGTTTCGGTTGTTGACACAAAATCTCAGACTGTAACTTGCAGTGTGCTTCTTGATGAGGTTGATAAAGGTGCAGCTAATCCCTGGGGCGTTACTGTTTCATCAGATGGCAAATATCTCTGTGTGGCTCTTTCGGGTCTTGATGAGGTTATGCTTATCGACAGAGCAAAAATGCACAGCCGTATCGACGATGTGGTCAATAAGAAATCAACTGCTCTTGTTAATTCAGCCGATGTTATCGTTGACTATTTGCCCTTCCTTAACGACTGCCGTGAAAGAATAGCAGTCGGCAAGGGTGTGCGCGCTATAGCTGAAAAGAATGGTGTTCTTTATTGCGGCCTTTATTTTGACGGCAGAGTTGATGCTATTAATCTCAAAAGCAAGAAGGTAACAAGTCTCAGCTTTATCTCTCAGCCTGAAGCTAACGAGGTAAGAAAAGGCCATATCCTCTGGAGTGATGCCACACTTTGCTATCAGGGCTGGCAGTCCTGCAATTCCTGTCATCCTGATGCAGTGGTTGACGGTTTTAACTGGGATAACCTCAATGACGGTCTCGGTGGAGGCGGTAAAAACACAAAGTCAATGCTCTATTCTCACCGTACACCTCCCGTTATGAGTACAGGTATACGCGCCAACGCTGAAATAGCTGTAGGAGCAGGTATGAAGTTTATTCAGTTCAATACTCTCGACGAAGAAAACCTTATGTATATTGATGAATATCTCAAGTCTCTTTCACCCGTACCATCGCCGTATCTTAACAAAGACGGCACTCTCACAGAGTCTGCTGAGGCGGGTAAAATGCTCTTTGAGCAAAGCTGTGCTTCCTGCCATCCGGCACCTCTTTATACCAACAACAAGCTCTATGATGTTGGTACTAAGCACTTCAGCGGTGATTCAGGCAAATACGATGTTCCCACCCTAAACGAGGTCTGGCGCACAGCACCGTATATGCACGACGGCTCAATGAACACTATCGAAGAGGTTGTAAGATATTTTGCAAAAGACCTCAGCGAAAAAGAGGTTACACAGCTTGCTGATTATGTGCGCTCAATCGGTGCCGAGGGAGAGTATTATGCTCTCGAGCAGATAAGAGTAACAGCAGACGACGGCAGTGAAATTTATAATAAATATCTGTCGGGTGCAACTGTAAATACAATTATTGTCAGAAAACAGTCGGCAGCAGCAAAAGATGCGATAGTAAATCTCACTGTTTCGGATAAAGACGGAAATGAGATTTTCACCAAAGACTATGCATTACCGACTCTCGGTTATAATGCTTCATATGTAATTCAGGCAGGGGAGAACATTATCTTGCCTGAGGGCGGCTCATATGCCGTATCGTTCAGAGATGCCGACGGCAATGCTCTTGCCACAACGCTCATCATTAAGTAAAGGAGGGTAAATATTATGGGTAAGAAGCTTTCACTGATAGCAGTGATTTTAGGCATAATTGCAACCTTGCTTGTGCACCTTGGTATAAACAACGATTTTACAGATAAATATTTACCCCGTGAAGAGGTGACCTATCTCGCAGGCAGTGATATGCTTTATGATATGATGGAAACCTCAACTACCTATCTTGTGACTCAGCATAAGGCTCTTGGCGGCTCACACTATGCCTATACAGAGGGTCTTTATGAGGAATCCACAGGTGAGGCTGCGAGCAATGTAGGCACCGAAAGTAACTTCCGTCCGGGCTCAAGACTTGTTCTTCTGCAGTTTGAAGCTGAGGGCGATAAGGTCAAGAAAACAGAAAAGGTTATACTTCTGTCTGATGAGGGCTGTATACGCGATGTGGATGTTTCGGCAGACGGCACAAAATGCATCTTCTCATGGAAAAAGAATAACTCAGATGACTTCCATATATATGAAATGGAGCTTACATCGGGCGTTTACTCCTGCAAGCAGCTGACCTTCGGCTCAGGTGTGGCAGATTTCGAGTGTGTATATCTGCCCAACGGTGAGATTCTTTTCTCATCTTCAAGAGCTGTTCAGACTGTTGACTGCTGGAAAACTCCTGTTTCCAACCTTTATAAGATGTCTGCTGACGGCAAAAACATAGTCCGTCTCGGCTATGATCAGGTGCATACAACCTATCCCACCGTTACGGAAGACGGCAGAGTTATCTATACAAGATGGGACTATAATGACAGAACTCAGATGTGGGTGCAGGGTGTGTTCCAGATGAATCCCGACGGCACAAATCAGACGGAGCTTTACGGCAATAACTCCAACTTCCCCACAACCTTAACACATACAAGATCAATCCCCGGCAATGCAACAACCTATGTTTCAATTGCAACGGGTCATCATACCTATCAGGCGGGCAAGCTCTGTCTTATCGATGTTTCTGATAACAGAGACGGTGCCGATTCAATTACCTTCCCCTTCGGCAATGAAACCAAAAACAACAATATCGACGGCTACGGACAAGAGGGTGCTCTTTATCAGTATCCCTACGCTCTGAGCGAAAATCAGATTCTTGTTTCTTATTGCAGAAGTGGCTGGTCAGACCAAAGAGAAAAAACACCCTTCGGTCTTTATCTTATGAATATAAGCAACGGAGATAAAATTGAGCTTATTACCGGCAGTGGCACATATCCTTCAGCTCAGGCAGTACCCGTAAAAAGTCGTGAGGTCTTTGTAAGACCGAGTATGGTTGACTATGCCAAGACAACAGGCACATATTATGTTGCCGATGTTTATCAGGGCGAGGCTATGAAGGGTATCGAAAGAGGCATCGTGAAGCAGATTAGAGTAGTCGCTCTCGATTACCGCGCTTATGCCGTCGGTGCTACGGTGGCATCAGGCTCAGGCTCAGCTGACCCCTATACCCCCATTGCAACAGGCAGAGGCTCATGGGATGTCAAAACCGTTCTCGGTGTTGCAACGGTTTATGACGACGGCTCAGCTATGTTCAGCGTACCCAGTGAGACTCCCGTTTATTTCCAACTTCTCGACAAAGACGGAAATATGATTCAGACAATGCGCTCCTGGTCTACTCTTATGCCCAATGAGAGCTATTCCTGTGTGGGCTGTCACGAAGATAACAACACAGCACCTCCTGCAAGCGGTACCGTGACAATGGCACTTAAGGCAGGCGTTGAAACACTCAAAGGCGATGTATGGCAGACAGAAGAAGATTTTGACCCCTACACAACAGATGAGGGCTTCGACTATCTCGAGGAAGTACAGCCTATACTCGACAACAATTGCATTTCCTGCCACAACAACAAAAACGAATCCTATGAAAAGATAAATGTACGCACTATGGGTGAAAGCGGTGTAACCATAACAGCTTCGGGCATTGAGACTGAAATTTTCCCGATTCGCAGTGAATGGAAATATCGTATAAAAGCCAACAACTCACCTATGGCAGGCTGGAACAAAAAGACATTCTTAGGCATATGGTCAAAGGGTCAGGCAGGCTTCGGCAACCGTAACGGTGACGGCGGAGC
>JAGBSR010000106.1 GCA_017631745.1 Clostridia bacterium
AGGCGTTTGCAGGACCGATGAGGAAAGTGCAAAGCTCTGGCACTCCTACGGTGCAAAAATCGTTATCATCAAGCACGGTAAGGACGGCTCAACCGCATACACTAACGACGGTATGAGCTATTCAATCAAGCCCTTCCCCGTTAAGGCTATGAAAGGCTTCGGCGGCGGTGACGGTTATGCAAGTGCATTCATCCGCTGTCTTCTTGAAGGTTGGGAAATGATTGATGCTCTCGAGTTCGGCACAGCTTCAGCTTCAATGCTTATTTCAGCTCACAGCTGCTCAGCTGCAATGCCCTCAGTAGAAGCTATCGAAGAATTCATCAAGGAAGAAAAAGCTATCTACGGTGAAATGGTAGCAAGAGCTTAACATCTAAAGTTTTGGCGAGCTTTTACAAAAGCTCGTGGGGTGCGGGGCGAAGCCCTGCAACATAAAAAAAGACAAGTCGCTTGATTAATTTCAAGCGACTTTTTTTCATATAAAAAGGACAGATTTTGAAATCTGTCCTTTGATGTTTTATTGTTGCGAGACCCTGTCTCGCGCTCTGCAAACTTTTGAAAAAGTTTGACAAAACTTTAGTTGTTTTTAGATTAAGCCCTGTGCCATCATAGCGTCTGCTACCTTGAGGAAGCCTGCAATGTTTGCACCTGCTACGAGGTTGTAGCCGAGACCGTTTTCTTCTGCTGCCTTAGCTGATGCATCGTGGATGTTTTTCATAATCATCTTAAGCTTAGCATCAACCTCTTCTGCTGTCCAGGAGTATCTCATTGAGTTCTGACTCATTTCAAGAGCTGAAACTGCAACGCCGCCTGCATTTACTGCCTTTGAGGGAGCTACTACCTTACAGCTGTTCATAAGTACTGCAAGAGCTTCGTTTGTTGTGGGCATATTTGCAACCTCGATGTAGTACTCGAGACCGTTAGCTATCATCTGCTCTGCTTCTTTCATACCGATTTCGTTCTGAGTTGCACAAGGCATTGCAATGTCAACCTTAACACCCCAGGGCTTCTGACCTGCGTGGAATTCACAGCCGAACTTGTCAGCATAGTCCTGAGCCTTGTCACGGCCGCTTGCTCTCATTTCGAGAAGGTAGTTGATCTTCTCTTCTGTTACAATACCGTCGGGATCATATACATAGCCGTCGGGACCTGAGATTGTTACAACCTTACCGCCGAGCTCTGCAACCTTTTTAGCTGTACCCCAAGCAACGTTACCGAAGCCTGAAACTGCAACTGTCTTACCCTTGATATCCTCGCCGAAGTGCTTAAGTACTTCGCATACATAATATGTAGCACCAAAACCTGTAGCTTCAGGTCTGATAAGTGAGCCGCCGTATGAGAGACCCTTACCTGTGAGTACACCGTTTTCAAATGCGCCTCTGATGCGTCTGTACTGACCATAAAGGTAACCGATTTCTCTGCCGCCTACACCGATGTCACCTGCAGGTACATCAACGTCGGGACCGATGTGTCTGTAAAGCTCTGTCATAAATGCCTGACAGAAGCGAAGGATTTCTGCATCGCTCTTACCTCTGGGGTCGAAGTCTGAGCCGCCCTTACCACCACCGATGGGAAGACCTGTAAGGCTGTTTTTGAAGGTCTGCTCGAAAGCGAGGAACTTCATAATACCGATATATACTGAAGGGTGGAAACGAAGACCTCCCTTGTAGGGACCGATAGCACCATTGAACTGTACTCTGTAACCTGTGTTTACATTTACCTTGCCGTTGTCGTCAACCCATGTAACTCTGAATGAGATTGATCTTTCGGGCTCAACCATTCTTTCAAGAAGGGCAGCCTTTTCATATTCGGGGTGATTTTCTACTACTGTTTCAAGAGATGAGAGCACCTCTGCAACAGTCTGAACGAATTCAGGCTCATTAGCGTATTTTTTTGCTACGCTGTCGATTACATTCTGAACATAACTCATTTATAAAAACTCCTTTGTACCCTGCCGAAAAACACGGTCGGGGCTATAAAATCTTATTATAATGTTGTCACGCTTTAACGTGATAGAACGTATTTTACACCTATGAAAAAAAAATTGCAATATTTTGAAAAAACAAAATTATATTTTGTAAAAACTGTTGAAAAAAATGTTGAAATGTGGATAAATTTGCGAAAAGCTGACATGAAAATATATCCTGTTTCTGCTCTAAGAAGGGACATTGGATTTCCTTGGTTAAGTATATGTAAACTGCCGCGAAAAAATGAGCGGTGACTCACCGATTTTGAATGCAGAATGCAGAATGCAAAATGCAGAATTGCGACTGAATTTTGATAAGGAAATCAGCTCCTGCCCGCCATTTTTAGTCAGGAGTTACTTTCTGAGTCTTTTGCCTCGTGAAGATAGCTACGAATGAATTAACCCTATGAGTTATGAATTGCCTACAGCATAAATTTAAGCTTTGCTTCATTAATATGGCGGGAAAGGAGCCGTTACCTGTAGAGTTTTACCCGCAATTCTGCATTCCTATTGACATCCTATATTATATTTAGTAAAATATAGAGTGGTAATGTATGTTTCAATTATAATGAAAGAAGGGATACATATGAAATATATCTGGGAAAACCCCGAGATAATCAAAGAAAACAAAGAAGACGGTCACGCCTTGGCTCTTTGCTATGATACAGCCGATGCTGCAGCTAAAAGAATGACCTCTCCCTATAAGCTCTCACTTAACGGTACCTGGAAGTTTTTCTGGTATAAGGGTGTAGGCTCACTGCCCGAGAAGTTCAGAGCTGCTGATTTTGACGACAGCGACTGGGAAGATATCACTATTCCCGGCGTATGGCAGATGCAGAAGGATTATACCAAGCCCTGGTACTATGCTAACTCCTTCCCCAACTGTATCTGTGTTGATAAGAAAAAAATCCCCTCCATTGACATTGCAGGTCAGGAGGTTGCTATGCACCGTACCACCTTCACTCTCCCCGAGAACTGGAATGACAGAGAGATTTTCCTTCACTTCGGTGCTTGTAAGGCAGGTCTTGCTGTTTATGTAAACGGAGAATATGTAGGCTACTCCCAGGGCTCATTCACTCCTCATGAATTCGATGTAACAAAGTATGTTCACGAGGGTGTAAACACTGTTGCGGCCGAGGTTTACCGCTATACCGACGGCACCTATCTCGAGGACCAGGATATGTGGTTCCTCAGCGGTATCTACCGTGAGGTTTATCTTTACAGCGAGCCTAAGACCTGCATACGCGATTTCTATATTACAACAGACCTTATCAACAACTATACCGATGCTGACCTTTCAGCTGACCTTCTTATCAAGGATTACAGCGAGGGCGGTAAGAGAATCAAGGTTGAGGCAACTCTTCTCACGGTCAGCAAGCCCAATGTTATCGGCTCAACCGAAATCGTTACCGTAGCAGGTGATAACAAGATTTCCTTCAAGAAGCGTATCGAAAAGCCCGTTCTCTGGTCAGCAGAAAATCCTGCTCTTTATACTATGCTTCTTAAGATTGAGGTCGACGGCGTTGTTACATATAAGGCAGTTCGTATCGGCTTTAAGATGTACGAAATCAAGGGCGAGAAAATCTTAGTTAACGGTCAGCCTCTTCTTATCAGAGGTGTAAACCGCCACGACTACGATCCCGACCACGGTTGGGCTGTACCCGATGAGAGATATATTCAGGACCTTGATATTATGAAAAGAAACAATATCAACTCCATTCGTACCAGCCATTATCCCAACGATCCCCGTTTCTACGACCTTTGCGATGAATACGGCTTCTATGTAATGGACGAATGCGACCTTGAAACTCACGGTGTAAGAAGAAAGAATGTGCCCGGCGACAACCCCATGTGGACCAAGGCTGTTGTTGACCGTATGGAAAGAATGGTGCTTCGTGACAGAAATCACGCATCAGTATTTATGTGGAGCTTAGGCAATGAAGCAGGCGACGGCTCAAACTTCCTTCGTATGAAAGAAGCTGCTCTCAAGCTTGACAATACAAGACAGTTCCACTACGAAGGCGACTTCGACTTTACAAAGAGTGACGTTATCAGCCGTATGTATCCCACTGAGGATCAGGTTGAAAAGCTTGGTAAGAAAGAGCCCCTTACAATCGGTTGGTTTGACAATATCGCCAACGCTCTTGCAGCTGACAGCAAACCTATTCCCAAGGAGCTTTACACAAAGCCCGTTGTTTTCTGTGAATATGCTCACGCTATGGAAAACTCACTGGGTAACTTCCAGCAGTATATGGATGCTTTCGAGAAGTACGACAACCTCTGCGGCGGTTATATCTGGGACTTCGTTGACCAGGCTATTCACAAGGTAAACGAAGACGGCGAGGATATGTGGCTTTATGGTACAGACTATAACGAAAAGAAAATCTGGATTGAGCCTCCTTATAATACCTGCGCTATTGTGGGCAGTAACACCTTCTTCAATGCCAACGGTATCATTGCCGCTGACAGAAAAGAGCACCCCTGTATCCACGAGGTAAGAAAGGTTTACTGTGAAATTCAGGTTAAGGCTATTGATGTAGCAGGTGGCAAATTCTTACTTAAAAATAAGCAGCTCTTCTCTGACCTTTCAAAGTTTGATATTGCTTATGTTATAGCTGAAAACGGTGAGGTCCTTTCAAAGGGTACTCTTGACAGAGCTGTATTTGAAAACCTCGCTCCCTTAAGCGAAATGGAATTCGCTGTTGACTATAGGCTTGATGCTATGCCCAAGGGCGAAGTAATCATCACCTTCTCATTCTTAAGACGAGAGGATTGCCGTTTTGCCAAGGCAGGCTATGAGCAGGGCTGGGATCAGTTCATCATCAAATCAGCTGATAAAAAAGAAGAAATCAAGTATGACGGCAAGGTTGACATCAAGGGTACCGACACCAACTTCACAGTTACCGGCGACAACTTCAATTACACCTTCTCAAACGGTCTTCTTGTTTCAATAGAAAAAGACGGTAAGGAATATCTTTCAGGCTCACTCAAGCCTAACTATTACAGAGCACTTACAGATAACGATATTGACTATCTCAACTTCGTTCCTCCCCTTATTCCTTTCCATCCTCTTTATCATTGGAGAAGAGCAACCAATATGCTCAAGACAAAGGCAACCCACATTCACCGTTACAGCCACACAGCATATATCGAAACAACTGTAAGTGTAATGGGTATGAAGGATGTGCTTATGACTTATACAGTTTATCCCGACGGCAAGATTGATGTCACTCATAAGGGTACTCCTGCAATGGATATGGTACGCTTTGGCTCAATGCTTACAATGGCAAGAGAGTTTGACAAGGTCAAGTGGTACGGCAGAGGTCCCCACGAGAACTACATTGACCGTCAGAGCGGTGCAAGAATTGCAATGCACGAGATGAGTGTAACAGATATGGAGCACCATTATATGAGACCTCAGGAAAACGGTCACAGAATCGGAGTAAGAATGATGGAGGTCAAGAATGACAGCGGTGAAGGTCTGAGATTCACTCAGCTCGGCGATGAGCCCTTTGCAATCAACTGCCATCATTACACTGTAAACGACCTTGACGATGCTACTCACATTCACAAGCTCAAGCACAAGGATTTCACAACAGTATGCATTGACCTTATGCAGAGAGGTATCGGCGGTGACACACCGGGTAATGCTTGTCTTCGTGAGCCCAACATTATGCATAAGGGTACGAAGTATGATTACGGCTTTACTATTGAGGTAATCTGAAAAAATAACTAAAGTTTTGTCAAACTTTTTCAAAAGTTTGCAGAGCGCGAGACAGCGTCTCGCAACATAAAAAAGTTAAACAGGGTAGATTTAAACATCTGCCCTGTTTCTTTTATGTATTGCGGGGCTTTGCCCATTCCCTCTTGCGGTTCCCAAAATTCATTACGGCTTAGAGCGCCTATGAATTTTGACCGCTGCGCCATCCTCGCCTTGCTTCATCCGCCACCGGCGGCGCTTCAGCGACGATGCCCCACGAGCTTTTGTAAAAGCTCGCCAAAACTTCAGTTATTTATATTTTATTGAATTACACTATTTTTTGTGCTATGATAAATCTATAAAATTTAAAGGAGAATTTATGAAACCTATTGCATACATATATACAGACTTCAAAACTAAATTCGGTCTGCCGAGACAAAGCGGTCTTATTGAAGAGATAACAGGTAAAATTGTCTTTGAAAAGCAATACTCCATTGCCGAAGCCTTCAAGGGTCTTGAGGATTTCAGCCATATATGGCTCTTGTGGGAATTTTCGCAAGCAAAGAAGGAAAGCTGGCGACCCACCGTAAGACCGCCTCTCTTGGGCGGAAATAAACGAATGGGCGTATTTGCCACCCGCTCGCCCTTCAGACCTAACTCCATAGGTCTTTCCTGCGTCAAGCTTGAAAAGATTGAATATGATAAAGCTCTCGGCACTGTGCTTTATGTCAGCGGCTGCGATCTTATGAACGGCACGCCCATATATGATATAAAGCCATATCTGCCCTATTGCGACAGCAGACCCGATGCCTCAGGAGGCTTCACCGAAGCTTTGGACGAAAGACACCTTCAGGTTATCATCAGCCCGGAAATACTCGGCAGGGTACCCGAAGAAAAACAAAAGGAGCTTATCTCTGTACTCTCAGGCGATCCGAGGCCCTCTTATCAGGATGATCCCGAGAGAGAATACGGCTTTGAGTTTGCGGATTTTGAAATAGGCTTCAGGGTTTGCGGTAAAGTGCTGACTGTTACAAAAGCAGAAAAAACAAAAAAATAAAAAAGTTTTCTTTTCTTAATTTTTCTAATCATTTTTTAATCTTCGCTGAGTATGATGTAGATGTAACAAGAAAGAGTTACAGCAAAACAAAAAATCATCGGCTCAGCCGAAAAATTGAAAGGTGGAAAAATATATGAAAAAGAATCTCAGAAAATTATCAGCACTTGTACTTGCATTGGTACTTTCAATCTCATTGGCACTCCCCGCTGCAGCGGCAGACATCTCAGCTCAGGCAGCTGTAGCTAAAGCTTATCAGGCTTTCGGTGTTAAAGAAAACGAAGTCAGACTCCTGGAAGTAAGAAAAGACAGAGACGACGGCAGAGTAGTTTACGAAATCGAATTTGCTAAAGACTACGATGTTAAATACTCCTGCGAAGTACTCGCTTCATCCGGCGTTGTAGTAGACAGAGAAAAAGATGTAAGCAGAAACATCTTCGATAAAATCGAACTCTTCTTCGAAGTGCTTTTCTCACAGCTCTTCCCCAGAAACTGACAAATCAACTAAAATAAATTAAGAGGTGACTAAAATGAAAAAAACAACTAAATTATTATCATTACTCCTTGCTGTATTATTCAGCATATCAACCTTCACCCTTGCTTCATCAGCAGCTTCTCTTGCAAAAGTAACCGACCTTGCAGTTTATAATATAGACGACGATGAGATCAATCTCAAGTGGTCAAAGGTTGCAGGCGCAGACGGTTATCAGGTTTATGTGTATAACGACACTGCCAAGAAATGGACTAAGCTCCCCTCAACATCAAGAACAACATATGAGGTCGACGACCTTGTAAGCGCTAAGAGCTATAAGTTCAGAGTCAGAGCTTATGACAAAAAGACAGGCGGTACTGTTTACTCAGCTTATACAACAATCACTGCTGCAACTGAGCCCGACGAAGTTGACAATGTAAAGGTAAGCGCTAAGACTAAGACAAGCGTAACTCTCAGCTGGACTCCCGTTAAGAGAGCAACAGGCTATCAGGTTTATATCTACAGCACAACAAAAGGCAAGTTTGTCCGCAAGACAGCCGTAACAGGCACAACAGCTAAAATCACAGGCCGTAAGGAAGGCACAAGCTACAAATTTAAGGTAAGAGCTTATTTCAAGCAGGCTGACGGCACAAGCCGCTACGGCGAGTGGTCAGATGTAATCTCCGTAACAACATCAGGCACTGCAGCTAATAAGCCTGCAGCAGGCGCTTACATCGGCAATGCTAAAGCTGAAAGCATAGCTCTTCAGCATGCAGGTCTTCAGAGAAGCCAGGTAAGAGAGTTTGAATGCAAGCTCGATAAAGAAAACGGCGTACTTGTTTATGATGTGGATTTCAGCTACGGCGTATATGAATACGAATATGAAATCGATGCTTATTCAGGCGGCATCCTCAATGTGAATAAGTCAAGAGATGACTGATGTTTCCTTAATAAAAAAATTAAGAGGTAGGTTGATCCTACCTCTTTTGTATTGTGGTGGGACTCTGTCCCACACCCTGCAAGCTTTTGTAAAAGCTTGACCAAAACTTTTCTTATTTCTTTTGGCCGTAATATGCATTTGGGCCGTGCTTTCTCATATAATGCTTGTCTAAAAGATACTGCTCAATAGGTGCACCCTGAGGATTAATCTGCTCAGCGTGATATGCCATATTTGCAACAGTTTCCATTACAACAGCATTGTGCACCGCCTGATGGGGATTCTTGCCCCAGGCGAAAGGTCCGTGCTTATAAACGATTACACCGGGTACTGCCACAGGGTCGATG
>JAGBSR010000013.1 GCA_017631745.1 Clostridia bacterium
ACCCTTGCAATGCCGAGCTCTAAGGAATCAAGACATTTATCAACTGTAAATAATATTTCTCTGCAATCGGGTACACAAAGCTCAGCCGCAGCCGAAGGAGTCGGTGCTCTGAGATCGCTGACAAAATCAGCAATAGTGAAATCTGTTTCATGGCCAACTGCTGAGATTACGGGGATTTTTGAATTGTAAATTGCCATTGCAACTATTTCTTCGTTGAAAGCCCATAAGTCTTCTATTGAGCCACCGCCTCTGCCCACAATAAGCACATCGGCAGCAGAGTACTCGTTGAATCTGTCAATAGCCTCCGCAATCTGTGCTGCAGCAGAATCACCCTGAACCTGCACACCTTCAAAAATTATCTCAGCTAACGGGTAACGCCTTTCGAGAACATTCAGGATATCCTGAACAGCCGCACCCGTAGGCGAAGTGATTACACCGATTCTCGAAGGTGTTTCGGGTATTGGCTTTTTATGCTCGGGTCTGAAAAGTCCCATATTTTCAAGCTTCGCTTTAAGCTGTTCAAAAGCGAGAGTCAGCTCACCGAGACCGTCGGGTATCATATCGTCGCAATAAAGCTGATAAACACCGTCTCTGTCGTACACGCTGACACTGCATCGTATAAGCACCTTCATTCCGTTTTCGGGAGTGAATTTAAGTCTTGATGCAGCATTTCGGAACATAACAGCCTTAAGACAGCTGTCTTCGTCTTTAAGGGTAAAATATAAATGTCCGCTTCTGTAATGATTTGTGAAGTTGGATATTTCACCCTCAACATAGATGTTTTTCAAGTTGATATCCTGTTCGATTAACGACTTGATATATGTATTGATCTGACTTACCGTTAAAATGGTTGACATTAATGTGTTTTCTCCTGAAACGCGGCAAATCTGCACCACCGGACAGTGACACAAATGCCTGAATTATTTCTTTTATCTTATCTTTTTGGCAACTGCGCCAAGTACGCCGTTTACATATGAAGCATCATCATTGCTTGCATATTTCTTTGTGATTTCAACTGCTTCGTTGATTGCAACGCCGACAGGTACATCTGAGAACATAAGCTCGCAGACTGCAAGGCGTAAAATTGCACGTGAAACGCGTGAAATTCTTTTAGCAGACCAACCAACAAGATTTTCGTTGATAGCATTATCAATCTGCTCGAGGTTATCACATACCTTTCTTGCAAGAGTTTCTGCAAAAGCGTTTTCGGGAAAAAGCTCGAGCTCCAGGGCGTTTTCAATAAGCTCGATAACTGTCATATCCTCCTGAAATCCTTTTTCAAATACAAGTATGAAAGCTAATTCTCTTGATTCGTGTCTAGTCATATTTTTTATCCTTCCTTATCGGTAAGATACAGGTCACCGATTTGTTTATATAATCTGTAACATTATACCACTATTTTTCAATTCCTACAACTATTTTACCTCAATTATTGTTAAATTTTCTGAAGAAATTTCTGTATTTTTTTCGATTATTTCTGTAATTTGCAGTATAAGCAGGTCATTTAATGTATTTTTTTCCAAAATCACCTGACAAGCACCGTCATTTATTACAACCAGGCACTCCCCTTTTACCTTGGCACCGATAAGATTTTCTGTGTCGGTTTCAGCTTTGATGTCCGACTGAAAATCTGACAATAAGAGTGTTACTGTCTTTTTGGTATCGCTGTCGATATTGTCACTGTCTATGATATCTTCTATGCTGTCGATGATTTCGTCGTGGGATTGCTGCCTTTTAAGCTTTGCTTTTGCGAAATATTCGGCACTGCTGTCTGAGTTACTCTCGGTTGTTGATTTATCCTTTTCGACGGGAGCGGCAGTTGTACCGCCAACATAAAGAGAATCTCCGAGATTTCCACTGACCGCCTGGGTTGTAATTTCCTCACCTTTTTGCTCAGGCGTATTCGTGTAGTACCAATTCACGGCAACTGCGGCACCTAAGGCAACAATCAATGTGGCAGTAAGAATCTGCTTGCTTTTGAATATCATAATGTGTTTCCTCCTATTTTGCCATAACGGCAACGCTGATTTTGTTTGAGCTTATATCAAAAAGAGCTGACAGCGAAGCTACAATCTGCTCTTTGATAACCGGATTATTGCCGCCCTGACAAACCACGGCAACACCTTTTATTTCAGGTAAAATTGTTTTCAATCTTAAACCGTCCTCTTTGTCGCCCGAGTCGATAATCACATATTTGCCCGAATAATCAGTTTCACCCTGAGCAGATATATTTTCGTCCTTGTCGTATGCATAAACTGTCTCATCAAAACTGTTGTATGTAATCATAACCTTGCATCTGCCTGCACCGTCGATAGACTCGATGAGTTTTTCCACTTCGCCTGCCAATTCCTGCTGGCTTATATAGCTGTTGTTTGCACTTGTTTCAGTTAAGGCTGTTTTATCGGATGTACCTGTATCAGACAGTAAGACAAGCAGCATTCCGATTATCCCTGCAGAAATTATGAACATAGCTTTTTTATCGTTTCTGAGCTTTTCAAACAGCTTTTTCAATTCTGAAGTATCCATACTATTCTCCTTCAAAGACGATATCGGTTTCTTTAAAGCCTGAATCATATATCATTCCAGTGATTTTATCCTTACTGTCAGCATCGTTACACTTAGCAACTGTAATTCTTGTTACGGTAATCTGCTCGTTTTCTTCAATACATTCACAAGTAAAATTGCAATCAATTCCGAGCTCGTAAGCTTTATTTTTCAGTGTATCTGCGATAGCTTTTTCAGCTGATTTTATCATAGCGCTTCGGGCGTATTTATCGTATGTCTCGCTGAGCTGATAGTTATCTGATAAAAAGTCGTCAATGCTGAAATCTATGCCATTTGAGCTTATAACCGGATGCATAACCGTATAAAGCATCATAACCGAGACAATAACCTTACAGAAGCTTTTTTGTGAGCTTTTCGGCAAAACAGACATCAGAAGCCCGCTGATGATTGATACGGCACAGACACTGAGTGTCCACTGTCTGATTTTATCCATTGCATTATCCTCCGTTTTTAACCGACAGTAAAATACCTGTTGAAATTATCAGAATAAACATTTCGAATA
>JAGBSR010000107.1 GCA_017631745.1 Clostridia bacterium
AACTATCTGAAGCACGCTCATTATCAGTGCCTGAGGAATACGGGAAATAAATATGGCTGAAAACTCACTGCCCATAAGAGTTGAAAGCCAATAGCTGTTCATCAAAAGAGTGCAGACAAGCTGAGAGATAAGCACACTTAAAACGATACGCACGGCTCCGCCTTTTTTTGAAAGGAACAAGCCGTAAATGAGACCCGACACCGCCGCAGTAACAGTAAAGCCAGGAAAAAATGCGCCGCCTGTAGGGAAGATAATTGCACCGAGAAAGTCACCGATAGCATAAACCGATATGCCGCCGACAATGCCGAAGCGTCTTGCAGCAATAACAACTGGGATGAAGGACATAGAAAATCTGAGACTTTCCGACACGGGAATAACGAGATATCTTGCCAATATAATCTGCATAGCAGTCAGCAGTGCAAGACAAGTGAGGGTAAAGAGACTGTTTTTGCTATTTTTTTTCATAATAAAAAACCTCCATTTGCCCACACGGTGAAAAATAGAGGTCAGTTACCTATTTGTCACAGCGGGATGCGATTTATATACCGCAAGCAAAGCTTTTCGTCCTCTAAGCAACTCCCCGTCTTAAAGGCACTGTGGCGCATATAAATCTACTCTGTTAATTACCATACAACTATATCACTATAAACCTTAGTTGTCAACACAAAGCGACATTTTTTTGTACGCGGGAAAGTGAGCAAAAAGCGGCAGGTTTTACCCCGCCGCTTTGAGTATGTTATTTAACTGTCACTTCTACGATATTACTTGTTTTTACTCCGTCTTCGGTCTTAACTAAATTCATAGTGACCATAAAGTAATATGTTGTGCCGCTTTCGAGATTTTTAATGGTTACGGTTTCTTTTTTATCCGCATAAGCATCTGTGCCTTTGCCCTTTTGCAATTCCTCTTTAGATGTGTTGCGTGTTACATAATAAGGAACATCAGGACCACTGGAATCCCAGGTGAGCTTTACTACACCAACGTCTGTTGATTCAGCCTTTAAGTTTGCAGGCGCAGTAGTGAGAGTATACACCGAAAACACCTTGCTTTCATATCCGAAAGCTACATTACCCTTGCTGTCTTTATAATAAGGTTGAAGCTTAAATTTAACATTCTGTCCTTTTTCAAGGTTTTTGAAAGTATATGTTGTCTTATTTTTTATGGAAGCAACCTTCACATACTTCTTAGTTTTTGTATTATATTTATAAACCCTGCATCCGTTTGCTCCCTCAGCTGCTTCCCATGTGATAGTTATGCTGTTAAGTGTAGCTGTATAGTTATAGTCAGTTACTGTGCCTAATTTTGGTATTGCGAGGTTTTTCTTTTCGGTTTTGCCGCAAAGACTGCATTTTCTTTCTTTAACACCTGCAACAGTATAAGTTGATTTGCTCTTTATTTTCCATGCACCAAATTTGTGACCCTCAGTATTTTTAGCTACCTTATATGAATATGAGTCACCACACTCGCAGGAATATGTATATGTACCGCCCTTTGTGCAGGTCACATCACCGCTTTTAACAAAATTATGCTTGTGTTTGTAGTAAAAATGAACCTTAACGCCTTTTTCATCGAGTTTCGCTCTTTCAAATTCAAAAGTCAGTTTTTCCCATAATTCTTCCGAGCCTGCAAAGTATATATCTTTAAGCAGAAGTGAATCGTTCATTATATCAGTTTCAATGCTTATTCTTTCAGTAGGGATAGTCTTAATATAGATTGCCTTTAGATTTTTGCAGTTCCAGAAGAAATAATCATAACCTATATATTTTGCTTTTTCGTCACTTGTATCTTCATAAACTATTTTTTCGAGATTGCTGCAACTACTAAAAGCTCCGCCTTCATCACCATCGACATTTTCAGGCACAACTGCCTTTGTTATAGCAGTTTTCTCAAATGAGCTGTCACCTAAATATTTAATAGTATCTGAGAAATCAAAAGAAGCAAGTTTTTCACAACCGCAAAATGCCAAGTCGCCTATGCTTGTAATATCACCTTGCACAACAACTTTTTCAAGTTTGATGCATCCTCTGAAAGCTCTTTCAGGTATATATGTAACACCTGCAGGCAATGTAATGGATTTTAATGATTCCATTTGTTCGAAGGTACCCCAACCTATTCTTTCAAGTTCAGCAGGAAGATAAAGTTTTTCAACACTCGGGAAGAAATTGAATGAAAAGTCATTGATATACTTAATAGTACCGGGAATGGAGATTTTTGTTACACTCGGATATTTCTGACCATATCTTGCATAATGAATTTCATCTCCATCGTGCTCATCAAAATTTGTCATAATGGTCTTAACTTCAATTCCGTCTATCTCGTCAACAATATTGATTTTCGTTGTTGTTTCAGCTAAGGTTTCATCTTCAAAAAAGTCTGTTACAGCATAGTGCTCACCGTAATCGTATCTGTCGTAGTTATACTTCTGACTTGTGAGCTCATAAACTACATTGTCGATTACTACTCTTTCCTCTGCGGCGCTCGCACTGAAACAAACTGACAGTGCCAGCATCATTGCAACGGTTGAAAGTAAAGTGATTATTTTTTTCATATTTTTCATCCTTCCTTTGGTATTTATTACCATCTGCATAATATCACTTCTTTGTGTAAACTGAGTGTAATATTTTTGCAATTTTTGTTTATATTTTCGCTTTAAAAATACACATTTGTTACTGTTAATTTCATATGAGATTTAAGTGGTGCAGGTCGGCTGCAGCACACACTTTCCCGCATACAATAAAAAAACTTTAATTTATATCACATTTCCCATTGACTTTAGCACACTAATGTGTTAGAATACTGACACGTTAAAACGATTGGAGCGTAAATGCTATGCGAAAACATCAGAAAGAAACCATCGACACCCTCTTTAAAGCTATACTTTCACTTGAAAATATTGAAGAATGCTACAGCTTTTTTGAGGATGCCTGCACTATACAGGAGCTTGAATCTATAGCTCAGCGCTTTGAGGTTGCCCGACATCTTCATTCAGGCAAAAGCTATGCTGAGGTCAATAAGCTCACAGGCGCAAGCACCGCCACTATCTGCCGTGTAGGCAAGTGTGTAAATTACGGCAGCGGCGGTTACAAAACCGCCATCGACAGATTAGATAAAAAGGATTGATTTTATGCTTAACGAAAAGATATTAAGAAACGACGAAAAGGCTGTTTATAATCTTCGCTCACTTTACAGAAGATTCGGCTATTCAAGATTTAAAATGAGTAAGTTTGAGGAATACGACCTCTATGTCAGAAACAAGGACTTCCTCATCAGCGACTGTATCATCACTTTTACCGATACCAACGGCAGACTCCTCGCCCTCAAGCCCGACGTTACTCTTTCAATAATAAAGAACGCCAAGGATGTAAAGGGTCAGGTTGAAAAGCTCTATTACAACGAAAATGTTTACCGTATCTCAGGCGACTCACACTCATTTAAGGAAATCACTCAGACAGGTCTCGAGTGCATCGGTGATGTTAGCATTTATGACATCTGCGAGGTGCTCTATCTTGCGCTTAAGAGTCTCGAGAGCATTGACGAAAATTACATAATTGATATAGCTCATGCAGGTCTTGTATCGGCACTCATCAACAAGTGCGAGCTCAGCGGTGATATCAGGAGCAAGGTATTTGAAAGTATTCAGAACAAAAGCATAGATGAAATCACATCTATTTTCCAAAATGAACTTATGACAAAGTTCTCATATGATATAATCACAAGGCTTGTTTCTACTTATAAGAGCTGTGACGAGGTTATAAATGCTTTCGGCGGTATCAGTGAAGACATCGACGCTCAGCTTAAGGAATTCTCGGTTATCTGCAAGTCACTTTCAGATATGAAGCTTACGGATAAAGTCAGAATTGACTTTTCAATTGTCAATGATACAAGCTACTACAGCGGACTTGTATTCAAGGGCTACATTGCAGGTATCTTCACAAGTGTGCTCTCAGGCGGTCAGTATGACAAACTGATGAAAAAGATGGGTAAAAACTCAGGCGCTGTGGGCTTTGCTGTTTATCTTGATGCTCTTGAAAGACACGGCAACGAAAAGAGCGATTACGATTATGATTTCGTAATTCTCAAAGACGAAACCTGCGATTCAGCGCAGATAATCAGAACAGTTGAGTCACTGTCTGAAAACGGCTTCAGTGTTATCGTACTCAGTCAGCTTGACAAAAACATCAGATACAAGAGTCTTATGAAGCTCACTAAGAACGGATTGGAGGGTGCCTGATGGAATTTATCAATGTTGCTCTTCCCAAGGGAAGACTCGGCGAAAAGGTTTATGCAATGTTTGAGCAGTCGGGCTATGAATGTCCCTCTATCAAAGAAAACAACCGCAAGCTCATTTTTGAGAATGCAGAGGTTGGCGTAAGATATTTCTGGGTCAAGCCCTCAGATGTTGCTATTTATGTTGAAAGAGGTGCCGCTGACATCGGTGTTGCAGGCAAAGATATTCTTCTCGAGTACTCTCCCGATGTATATGAACTTCTCGACCTTAAAATAGGCAAATGCAGAATGGCAGTTGCGGCTAAGACAGATTTCCGTGACAACACAGCGGAAACACTCAGAGTTGCAACCAAATTCTCAAATATTGCGCAGAAATTCTACAATGAAAAATGCCGTGATATCGACATCATCCACCTTAACGGCTCAATTGAAATAGCACCTATCTTAGGTCTTAGTGATGTTATAGTTGATATCGTTGAAACAGGCAAAACCTTATATGAAAACAACCTTGAGCCCAAGGAAACAATCGTAGAGATTTCCGCAAGACTCATATCAAATAAAGCATCATTCAAATTCAAGGGAGACAAAATCAGAGAAATAGCTGATGCTCTCGGAAAAATTGTGAGGGAAAACAATGATTAAGATATATAAATACGGCGAAGTGGAAAATGACGAGATATTTTCCCGTATGGCTGATACGGTTGATGTCAGCGACATAGTAACAGACATTATTGAAAATGTTAAAACAAACGGTGACAAGGCTCTTTTTGAATACTGCGAAAAATTTGACAAAGCTACACTCACCTCTTTAGAGGTTACCGAAGAAGAAATCGAAGAGGCTTTCAATGCAGTTGAGCCTGAATTTTTAAGAATACTGCGCACTGCAGAAGAAAACATCAGAAACTTCCACGGGAAGCAGGTAAGAAACAGCTTTATTATCAACGAAAAAAACGGCGTTGTCACAGGTCAGAAGATCACCGCTATCGAAAAGGTCGGTCTTTATGTACCCGGCGGCACGGCAGCTTATCCCTCAACTGTACTCATGGACAGTGTGCCTGCAAAAATTGCAGGATGTAAGGAAATCTGCATTGTTACTCCCCCGTCAAAGGACGGAAAGGTTAACCCCGTTATCCTCGCTGCCGCTAAAATCGCAGGCGTTGACCGCATCTTTAAGGTGGGCGGTGCTCAGGCAGTTGCAGCTCTTGCTTTCGGCACAGAGACAGTACCCAAGGTTGATAAAATCGTAGGTCCCGGCAATGCTTTCGTAGCAGAAGCTAAGCGTCAGGTTTTCGGCATGGTATCAATTGATATGATTGCAGGTCCAAGCGAGATTCTGGTGCTTGCAGACGGCAAGTCAAACCCCGACTTTGTTGCTGCCGATCTTCTCTCTCAGGCTGAGCATGACAAAAACGCGTCAGCTGTACTCGTAACAGACAGTATGGAGCTTGCTGAAAAGGTATCAGCGTCCCTTGAAAAGCAGATTCCTATGCTTGAAAGAGCTGAAATAGCAAGAGCTTCAATCGACAACAACGGTAAAATCATCGTTGCTGACAACATTATGGCAGGCATCGATATCGCCAATGAAATTGCTCCCGAGCACCTTGAGCTTTGCCTTGATAATCCTTTTGATTATCTCGACAGCATTAAGCATGCAGGCTCAATCTTTATGGGCAGATATTGTCCCGAAGCTCTCGGTGACTAGTATGCAGGCCCCAACCACACACTTCCCACCAGCGGTACTGCAAGATTTTCAAGCGCTCTCGGTGTTGATGATTTTGTCAAGAAGTCACAGTTTACTTACTACACTGAAAATGCACTTAAAGAAGTTTATAAAGATGTTGCTTTCTTTGCCGATAAAGAGGGACTTACAGCTCACGGCAAGAGTGCAACCATAAGATTTGAGGAATAATTATGAGTAAATATATAGACCCGGCGTATTCCCTGCTCAAAGAATATGTGCCCGGTGAACAGCCCAAGGACAAAAAATACATAAAGCTCAACACCAACGAATCCCCCTCCCCTCCCTCACCTGCAGTTATTTCTGCTGTGGACTCTGCCGAGGTTTCAGACCTGAGGCTTTACAGTGACCCTGAAAGCAGCAAGGT
>JAGBSR010000108.1 GCA_017631745.1 Clostridia bacterium
ACTCCCTGCTGGTGCTACGGCTCAGAAACATTCGATATGAATCCCAACACCATCAAGGCTGTTTGGGGCTTCAACGGTACAGAAAGACCCGGTGCGGTTTATCTTGCAGCTGTTATGGCAGCTTACGCTCAGAAGGGTCTTCCCGCATTCTCAATTTACGGCAGAGATGTTCAGGATATGGGAGACAAAACCATTCCCGAAGATGTTGCTGAAAAGATTCTTCGCTTTGCAAGAAGTGCAATTGCTGTAGGCTGGATGAAAAACAAGTCATATGTAAATATGGGCGGTATTTCAATGGGTATCGCAGGCAGCTACTGCGATGCAGCTATGTTCCAGAAATATTTCGGCATCCGTGCTGAATGGGTTGATATGAGCGATATCATCAGAAGAATCACTCTTGAAATCTATGATAAAGACGAATATGAAAAGGCTCTTGCTTGGATCAAGGCTAACTGCAAAGAAGGCTTCGATGTAAACGCAGGCAAGGATCTTCCCGAAATCATTAAGAAGTCCAAGGTTATTCCCGCAGATAAAGACTGGGAATTCATTGCTAAATTCACTATCATTGTTAAGGATATCCTTTACGGCAACAAGAAGCTCGACGAGCTCGGCTGGCACGAAGAGGCTCTCGGCAAAAACGCTGTTGCAGGCGGCTTCCAGGGTCAGAGAAACTGGACAGACTGGCTCCCCAATGCAGACTTCACAGAAGCAATTATGGCTTCAACCTTCGACTGGAACGGTCCTAAGGCTCCCACACCATTTGCAACTGAAAACGATACACTCAACGGCGTTGCAATGATGCTCGGTACTCTCGTATCAGGCAGTGCTCCCTGCTTCCACGACGTTCGTACATACTGGAGCCCCGATGCTTGCGAAAGAGTAACAGGCATCAGACCCGAAGGCAAGGCAAAGGATGGCTTTATCCATCTTATCAACTCAGGTGCTACTGCTCTTGACGGCAGCGGTGCTGCTAAAAATGCTCAGGGCGAAGGCTGTATGAAGCCCTATTGGGAAATGACAGATGCTGACATCGATGCTTGCCTTAAGGCAACAGACTGGTGCAGAGCTAACTATGAATACTTCAGAGGCGGCGGATTCTCAAGCCACTTCCGTTGTAAGGCTGAAATGCCCGTAACAATGCTCAGAGTCAACATTATCGAGGGCATCGGCCCCGTAATGCAGATTGCTGAGGGTTACACAGCTGATCTTCCCGATGAGGCACACACTCCCATCGATCTCAGAACAGACCGCACATGGCCTACAACCTGGTTTGTACCCAACCTCACAGGTAAGGGCGCATTCAAGGATGTATATTCAGTAATGGCTAACTGGGGCGCTAACCACGGTGTAACAGTTTATGGCCATGTAGGCTCAGACCTCATCACTCTCGCTTCAATGCTTCGCATTCCCGTAAATATGCACAACGTGCCCGAAGAGAAAATCTTCAGACCTCACTCATGGGCAGCATTCGGTACCGAAGACAGCCAGAGCGCTGACTACAAGGCTTGCCAGACCTACGGTCCCATTTACGGCTAAATAACAAAATCTCCTGTGCTTTTTCAGCGCAGGAGAACTTTTAAAAGGAGAAAACAAATGGCGGATTCTTTTAAAATAAAACAAGATAAATTTTACCTTGGCGATAAGCCCTTCAACATCTATTCGGGTGCAATGCACTATTTCCGCACACTGCCTGAGTATTGGGAAGACAGACTCACAAAGCTCAAGCTTGCAGGCTTTAACACTGTTGAAACCTATGTCTGTTGGAATCTTCACGAGCCGAAAAAAGGCGTTTTCGATTTCAGCGGTATGCTCGACATTGTTAAATTCCTTCAGACTGCGCAGAAATTAGGCTTATATGCCATCGTACGCCCCGGCCCGTACATCTGTGCTGAATGGGAGTTCGGCGGCTTTCCTGCTTGGCTTCTGAAGGATAAAAACATAGAGCTTCGCTGTAACAATGAGTTATACTTAGCTCATGTCAGAGACTATTTTGAAAAGCTTTTTGAGCTTCTCAGACCCCAGCTTATTACCAACGGCGGTAATATCATTGCCATGCAGATTGAAAACGAATACGGCAGCTACGGCAACGACAAGAAATATCTCAAGGCTCTGTCTGATATGTATGATGAATTGGGCATCGATGTGCTTAAATTCACATCCGACGGCACCTGGTGCAATATGCTCTCAGGCGGTACACTTGAAAATGTACTCCCCACCCTCAATTTCGGTTCGCGCACAGCTACTGCATTCTCGGCTCTTGAGCCTTTCGGCAAGGTACCGAAAATGTGTATGGAATTCTGGTGCGGTTGGTTTGACCACTTCGGTGAAAAGCATCACAAACGCGGCTCTGACAGTATCACTGCCGAGCTCGAAGAGTTCATCAAGCAGGATGCATCCTTTAATATGTATATGTTCCTTGGCGGCACAAACTTCGGATTTAATGCAGGTGCCAACCACCGCGGTAAATATCAGCCCACAGTTACAAGCTATGATTACTGTGCTCCCCTGACCGAATGGGGCGATTACACCGAAACCTATCATAAAATCCGTGAACTTCTTTGCAAAAAGCAAAATATACCTTTAGGCGAGCTTCCCGAAGCACCTAAGCTGCAGAATATCGGCAGAGTACCTCTGACACAAAAGGCTCAGCTTTTTGATAATCTCGATAATATCGCAACCAAGCATTACTCAGCCCTTCCCAAGCATATGGAAGCTTATGACCAGAGTCACGGTCTTATCTATTATGTAACGAAAATCAAGGGCAAATACGACGCAGGCTTCCTCGGCATTGAAAATGTTCACGACTATGCCCAGGTTTATTTTGATAAAAAGAAGATTGCAACAATCAACAGAATGAAGGAGTCTTCGATTTTCAATAAGCTTATGTTAAAAAAGAAGCTCTTTATAAAAGGCGTAAACGGCGAAAGCGAGCTGGGTATTCTCGTTGAGGCTATGGGCAGAGTCAATTACGGCTTTGACCTGTATGATCGCAAGGGTATCTCAAAGGTGACTCTTGCAAATCAGGTGATTATGGATTATGATGTTTATTCGATTCCTCTTGATAATCTTCATAAGCTCACCTTCACTGAAAACACCGATTCTGCAGTATCGGGTCCCGTATTCCTCAAGGGCGAATTTGAAGCAGGCGAAGGCGATTGCTTTGTAAACATCGAAGGCTTCACCAAGGGCTATGTTTTTGTAAACGGCTTCAATCTCGGCAGATATTGGAACATCGGTCCGCAGAAAACTCTCTATCTTCCCGGTGCAATTCTCAAGGATAAAAATGAAATCATCATCTTTGAAATGGAAAATTGTAAGAAGTCTGAGATTGTAATTCAGGATAAGCATCTGCTCGGATAAATAATAAAGCACTCAATTTTCAACCCCTCATAAGGCATTGCTTATGAGGGGTCTGTGTTTGTGAGTGCTTTTGTTTTATTGTGATATTATCTTTTTTCGGTGCAAAGAGCTATGAGGTCATTGACGTCTGCTGTTGCAAGACACTCAACCGTATCTGAGGCACCGTAGTATATTTTAACCTCGCCGTTATCCTCGAGTATCATACCGCCGGGGAAAATTACGTGCTTACGAAAGCCCGACTGTGTCTCATAATAGGTTTCGGGAGCAATAAGCGGAAGCTTGCTCATACCCACAATTTTAGTGGGGTCCTCCAGGTCAAGCAGCATAATGCCCGCACAGTATCTCTTTTTCCAGGCTCTTTCCCAGCCGTTTTTTCTTCTGCGATTGTTCTTATCAACGGCGTGGAATGTAGTCAGCCAACCCTTGTCTGTTTTAATTGGAGGTGCTGCAGGACCCACCTTATCGTTTGCCCAGGGTACATCTTCAACTGCCAGCACAAGCTCAGTTTCACCCCAGAAAACAAGGTCGGGAGAAGTGGAAAGCCACAGATCAAATCTGTCTTTGCCACCTCTTGAATAAACGGGAAAAGGTCTTTCAAGACGCACATATTTTCCGCCTACCTTTTCGGGGAAAAGCACCATATTTCTGTTATCGGGTGCCGAGGCGCTGATAATATTGATTTTTTCAAAATTATCGTCAATCTCTGCAATACAGCCACGCACTCCGTGACGGGTATCCATAGCCATACAAAGATATGGTTTATCATCTATAATGGTTATTCTCGGGTCATAAAGTCTTTTTATTTCATCGGTTGGAAGAAGATTTTTATTGTCGAAAATAACATTGTCGTGAGCCTTCCAGTTTATGCCATCTTCGCTTGTTGCAAAACCGAGAGAGGTTTTGAAGCGCACCTTAGGATAAGTTTTTTCAGTAGGGCCGTAATCGTTACGGAAAACCATAACATATCTGCCCTTATACTTTGCTACACCTGCATTAAAAATCAGAGACGCCTCATAAGGAATATCATCCTTTGTGAGAACGGGCTTTTCGATTTTTCTTATACACTCTGCGCTGTGAAGCACGGGTTTTAATCTTTTCATATTGTCACTCTTTCAGATTATTTTCCAAAATCAATATGTACTGCTCATATCTTCGTTTACTACTGAAACGATATCCTCTTTTGCCTTTGAAGAGGCAACCTTAGCCATAAGAAGCTCGTAGAATTTATCCTCGTCAATGGGAAGAGAAACAGTTTCACCTGTCCAGCTTGAATAGTGGGCAGCGTTGGAAATCATAAGTCCGTTGATACCCTCAGTACCCTCGGCAACAAGAGGCGTGCCGTAAAGGATATGGTCAGCAAAGGCATTGAGCACACCGGGATGCTGATCGTTGATGCCGTCGGTTTCAACTTCAATTTCTTTATAAGCGATGCTTGCAAAGCCGTTTTCGCAGGTTGCAATATTCTCTGTAAGAGATTCCTCAAGCTCATAAAGAGTGATTTTTTCGCCCTTTTCACAAACAATCTTAGCCTTTTCCATTGTTATCTCAAGTCTGTTTGAACCGGGATAGTCGCCTGTGGTTGTGATAAATACGCCTGTTGCTCCGTTGGGATATTCGGCGTAAATTGTAACGTCGTCTTCGATTTCAACATCGTGCCATTTGCCCTCGTGGCAGAAAGCACGGATTTTTGAAGGCATACCGCATATCCACTGCCATAAATCAAGCTGATGGGGCGACTGATTGAGAAGTACGCCACCGCCTTCGCCTACCCAGGTAGCTCGCCATCCGCCTGAGTTATAATATGCCTGTGTGCGGTACCAATCTGTTATAATCCAGTTGACACGGCGGATTTCACCGTAAGCCTTACTGTCAACCATTTCTTTTATTTTTCTGTAAACACAGTTTGTTCTCTGATTGAACATCATTGCAAAGGTTTTATCCTGATTATTTGCAAAATCGTTCATTTCACGCACCTGCTTTGTGTAAACGCCTGCAGGCTTTTCAGAAACTACATCAAGACCGTTTCTGAGACACTCAATAACAAGCTCGGGATGAGCATAGTGAGGTGTGCAGATTATAACCGCGTCAACCTCTTTGCTTTCAATAAGCTCTGTTGCAGATGTAAAGCGCTTGACCCAAGGAAGATTTTCCTTTGACCAGACAAGCTTTTCAGGCTGAATATCAGCCACTGCAGTAAGGCGCATTCCTCTGATTTTGCCTGCAGTGAAGCTCTTGGCGTGAGATGTGCCCATATTGCCCATACCGATGATACCGAAACGGATGGGATGAATCTTATTTACAACATCATACATCGCATCAGCTGCAGCCTTGAAGGATTCAGCGTGTGAGCCGTAGGCATTGACCTTCATCTCTCTTGAGGATTCGCCCTCAGCCTCGAGATTTGAAAGACCCTCGAAGACCTTAAGATGAGGCTCAAGAGAAAGGACTGTAACCTTCTTGTGCTTATCGTATTTTCTGAGTATTTCCTCTACATTGCCGTCACCCTGACCTGCAGGTACAACCTCTGCATTTTCGTAAAGAGCATCCTTTATATGGAAATATTCTATGTAATCCTCAAGCAGGTCGTAAGCCTTGAGAGTATCTACTCCGCACTGAACAAAGTTAGCAGGGTCAAAAACTGCTCTGAGCTTGCCTGCGCATGCTTCGAGAATCTCTAAACAGCGCTCGGCAGTATCGCCGTAGATGCCCTTTTCGTTTTCGTGGCAGCAGATAAGGCCGTTGGCATCGGCATAATCAACCATTGCCTTTACTCTTCGGATAACCTCGTCTTTATACTTTTCGTGACAGTCGTCCTCGCCGAAATAAAAGCTGAACATTCTGATATATTTCGCCTCAAGGATTTTTGCCACCTCAACAGTATTTTTGAAGGCCTCGAAATGAGCATCAAAGCTCTCCTTGATGTTGATTTTTCCGTAGCCTGAGCCAATTGATGATACCTTCATACCCTCAGCATCGATTTCAGCTTTCATCTGCTGAGCCTGCTCTGCCGTAAGGTTGTTGATATTGAGACTTTTGCCGAAGCCGCGAAGCTCCATATGAGTAATGCCGTTTTTCTTGCAGGCAGCCATCTGACCGCCTATTGATGCCTCTCCCGCCTCGTCGCAGAATGCGGAAAATATATAGTGTGCCATAAAATACTCCTTAATCTTTTTTATCACGGCAGAGCATATCAAAAGTAAGAGTAATGCTCCAACCGTAATCTCTGATTGCCTGATACTTCACCCTGAAATCATAAGGCTCGAAGATATCTCCCTTTCTGTTGAAGCAGAAAGGAGGTATCTGATTTTCACTGTCGTAAAATTCATAGACAGTACCCGAGCGATTATACCAGGTGTTTATTGTATCGAGAGTTTTGCCGATAAGCTTTTCGGATAACTCGACGTAGCCATAATCAGCAAGACCCCTTGCAATCATATAGTTAAAGTTTATCCATACGGGGCCTCTCCACATATCAGTGCCGAATGTTTCATCATTTACAGCTATGCTGGGTATGGGGAAGTCGGTGCCGAATTCTTCGGGATTCATAAGAGAATTAACGAGAAGCTTCGCCTGAGCTTCATTACAAACGCCTGAGAATAAAGGCAGTAATGAGGTTACAGCCTTAACCTTGTGGAAACAGTTGTTGGTTATATCGTAATCGTAATAGAAGCCGTCTTCCTCGCACCACAAAGTGCTGTTGATATCGTTTTTGATTTTGTCGTACCAACTGCCGAAAAAGTCAGAATCTTCTTTTAAGCCGAGCTCGTCTGCAATCTTTTTCATAAATCTGACTTCGTTTGCCATATAGCAGATAAAGTCAATGGCATAAAGGTCGCTTTCTGTGTCAAAACGAGGTGAGTTATCCATTCCCGATTCATCACAACGGTTATTAAGATCAGGATTGGTATGCCAGGAATAAAGCTCTTTTTCGCCTTTTCTTCTGTTGCTCTGACACCACAGAAGAAAAGCCTTATTGTTTTCAAATACCGTTTTCAGAAAGTCTTTATCACCGCTTTTTTCATATACGAGCCAGCTGCCCCAACCGATAACGGGAGGCTGAGTGATATCTGAAATATCGTTAGGTCTTGCCATATGAGGAATAAAGCCGTCTTCGCGCTGAACATCAAACATTGCAAGAATAAGATTCTGAGCTATATCGGTGCTGAGATGTCTGTGGCCGATTGCGTGGAAAACCGAGTCCCACAGCCACATATTTCTGTGAGGCAGACGATCGGGAGTTGACCATGTTCTTTTTATGTTTCCCTCAGGAGAATAGAGCTGACTTCTCATTACACTTATGCACTTGGCATATAAGGCACTGTATTTATCGTCATCTGAAAGCTTATTTTCATAAGGCTTTTTCTTTTTCTCTTCAAGGTCTTCAAGGTCTGCACCGATACCCTCATTACAAAGATCGGTAACCTCTTTTTCGCTTTTTCCGAAGGCGAAGGCATATCTGCCGTCACGTCTGAGCAAGGCCGTGTACTCACCGTCGTTGGTATTGTGTATTTCAATATCTGCCTTTCTGGTGATTTCGCACTCACCGTCAGCAGACACAAAAACGCCGAGAAGCTCAGCATACTCACCCACAACAAGATGCCTCTGAGCAAAGAACATACTCAGAGTACCCAAAGCGGTATCAACCATAATCATATCTGATGTGACATATTTCACCTCAGGTCTGATAAACTTATTCATATTGCCGAAGAAGAGCATTCTACGGCAGTATGTGTGAAATGTAACTCCGATTTTGTCGCCCGAAAGAACGCCTGTCAGGTCATCGGAGAAAAGGGATTGTCCGTCAAGAGCAGAATAAGCAAACAGCTGACCCTGCCCCCATTTTGCTGGTATCATTATTTGTCCTCCATAATTACATCTGCAATGATAGGATAATGGTCTGATGGATACATATCCTTTGCAGTGTTGCGGATAATTTTGTAATTTTCAACCTTTAAATTTCCACTTGTGAAAACATAGTCGATGGGGCCGTTGGAGCCTTCTTTCACTCTGCCGTAATTGTGGAATGTGATGCCATCGTCGCTGTTTGAGGCAATTGTCTTTGCATCGTTCATTCCTTCAAGCATCTTTGTATATACCTCGTTAGTGGGCTCAGCATTGAAGTCGCCTGTGCAGACAACGAAGTCCCCTGCCGATTCAAGCTCGGTAATTTTTGTTTTGAGCACATCTGCCTGCATATTTCTTGCAGTATCGCTGACATGGTCAAGATGAGTGTTTATATGAGTATAAACCTCGCCGGACTCTTTATTTTCAAGAGTTGCCCATGTTGCAATTCTTGTGCAGGCTGATTCCTCATATTTTGTGTATTTGACCTCGGGAGTATCGCTGAGCCAGATTGTGCCACTGTCGAGAAGGTTGAACTTATCTTTAAGATAGAAGACCGCACTGTATTCACTGTCTGAATCTTCATCTCTGTGCTCACCTACATAAGCGTATTTTTCACTCAGAGCCTCTGAAAGAATGTCAATCCATCTGCCTGTAGCTTCCTGAACGCCGAATGAATCGGGTGCATATTGCTCAATAATTGCAATTGAAATCTTTGAGCGATTTTTCACACTGCCTTCTTTATCGTCACCGTAGCGGACATTGAAAGACATAATTCTTTTTGCATCCTCTGATTTTTCGGGGATACCGTCAATGATAATCTCGCCGAAATCAACTGTGGTAGCTTTATTGTAAATCACAAAACCAACTCCTGTCAATACTATCGCAGCAACTAATGTCGCAGCAATAATTCTGCTTTTTTTCATACGCTTTTCTCCTTTTTACTCAGCGCCGAGCACCTCATATGCAATATCGGGAACATCTGTAATAATGCCGTCTGTTCCTATGCTCTGTAAGAACTTCATTTTTTCCGTGTCGTTAATAGTCCAATACTGAACTGCGATATTATTTTTGTGGGCATAGTTTATAAGCCTTGAAGTGCCCATATTTGCAATATATTTGTCAGGTGGAACCTGCAATACATCGAATTTATAATATCCCTCATGTCTGTCAATATTGAAAATAGAATCAATAAACAGCTTTGCCGCTTCCATATTATAAGCCGAGCGGTACAAGTCGGGATAATTTTCTTCGAGATATAAAATTACCTCTTTGTTGAATGAAGCAACAATTACCTTGTCCAGAAGATTCATATCACTCAGAATACCGTAAAGGATATCTGCGGCCTTTAAGCCGGCTTCACCGCTGTCTTTGATTTCTATGCTGTAGTAATATCCGCCGATGCTTTCAACATAGGTCAGTGCATCTTCTGCTGTCAACACTCTGAGATTGTCAGGTATTTCATCACCGCGAAGTCCGTTGTAGGGCATTTCACCGTCAGCATCTTTAAAGAATTCGCCCATATTAAGATCATAAAGCTCTTTATAGGTGTAATCCTTGGGATAATTCTCAGCTTTTCCGAAATACTCGGTGGCATTACTTACCTCATCAAGGGTGTCATCGTGAAGAATAATGAGCTTTTCATCCTTGGTTACGCGCACATCAAATTCAAAGAAATCAGTTTTAAATGTTTTTGAGTTTATGCAGCCTTCAAATGCCATCATCGTGCCCTGCGGGAAAAGTCGTCTGCCGGCACGGTGAGCCAAAATCATAGTATCGCCGAGCTCAGTGATATATTGATTAGTTGTCTCATAAGACTTGGGCTCATCCTGCCACTGATAAGTAATAAGCTTATAAAGTCCGAAAACCAGAACAGCAAGCACCACAAGGAAAACAACTATTCCTCTTATGATTCTGATAATCAACGAAGGCTTTTTGCCTTTTGCTTTTTTCATATTTTTTACCTTCATAAATCTGAGATTATACGGTTTCTTCAAGCTTTGCTTTAGCTTCTGCTCTGATAATTTCAAGCTCAGCCATAATCTTTTCCTTGCGCTTGCCTGTGAAGTTGTCGAACATCATAATGATACCGGGGATAAGGTTACCGATAATACCGGGAATAACAACGAGAAGGAAAATACCGTGTAAGGTTTCGGGTGTCTGAACAGCTTCAACCATCTGATTGTCAATCATTTCTGCACTCTTATAGCCTATAAGTGCAAGACCGCCGTTGACAAGAAGCTCTTTCCAAAGATCTGCAATTCTTGACACCATAGTGCTGAAAGCGAAAACCATACCCTCGTTACGCTGTGCAACGCCGTACTTTTTATAGCTCTTCCATTCCATATAGTCTGTTGAGTCTGCAAGAAGCACTCGTTTAGCTGCACTCATACCTGCATTTGGAAGACCGCCTATAGCGATAAGAATACCTACAATCCAAAGGTTACCGTAGCCCATAATGGCAAGCAGAATGTAGCAGATACCTGTGAGCATATAGCCTGCCACAACGATATCTCTTGATGAGAGCTTTCTGCCAAGGAAGGGTACTGAGAAAAGACCTGCATATGAAAGAGCTGATGAGCCCATTTCAACATAAGCCTTCATACTGAATTTATTAAGAGTTTGCTTATAGAAGAAGGGAAGTGAATTGTAGCATACTCTTCTGACAGACTCGATACAGTTGCAAAGGCAAAGAAGAAGCAGGGGTCTGTTGAGAAGAATGAGCTTATAGTCGATTTTGATTTTTTTGTCATCTTTGGGCGGAATTACAATGTTTCTCTCCTTAAGGGTCATAGAGGGTATAATCATAGTGATAAGACCCATAATACCGAAAAGAAGTGCAACTGAGAAGAACGCCCACTTTTGTGCGTTGTAGTCGACGCCGAAAGCATCAATGATAATGGGAACAAGCCAGCCGGGGAACATTGAGCCGAGAGTTGAAGCAACCTGAGCTACGGTGTAGAAATTCTTTCTTGATTTTGCGTTAGGTGTCATTCGTACCGAAAGAGTTGAAAGAGCAACATCGTAGAAGGTATCTGCAATGTTAAAGACAAGATAGAGCACAAAGCTCCAGATGATATTGAACATCAGTGAGCCTGAGGGTACAACAAAGAGAAGTACCGAAGCAAGAGTAAAGGGAATAGCAGAAGCCATCATAAAGTTTCTGGCGTTACCCTTGCCCGAGCGGTTGTTATCAAGCATTGCGCCGACGATAGGTGCAATAAGAATATTTACCGCTGTGGTGGTTGACTTCATTGCAACCATATGACTTGACTTAAGACCCATATAGTCATACATAAACTGATCGGTGTATGTGCTGACAGAGTCCTGACCCATACAGTTACCGAATACGCCTGATACATAACCCATCTGCTCTTTGAAAGCTACATCGGGGTTATCCATAAATTTCTGTAATTTTTCTTTAAGTTTTCCCATTTTTGTATTCTCCTTTATATAATAATTTCTTTTTCAATAGGCTCAGATTTCATACCGAAACAGTTTTCGGCGAAAATCTTAACCTTGTATTTTCCCTCGGTGAACATTCCCAGATATTCTCTGAGCTCTTCATCTTCTCCGTAAAGATAATAAGTCGGTATCTGTTTTCTCATTTTGACTGTTTTGCCGTCTGCATTTTCAACATAAATTCTGTAAATAAACACAGGCATGCCGTCTGTACTGTCTGCTTTGGGATAACCTACTACGTAAATATCACTTTGGTCTTCGACAGTAATTTCTGCCCCCTCAGCAAATGCAGGAGCCTCAGAACGTGCAATCTGTTTTTCTTTGGTGTACTCACGGTTGTTTTTATCGGCAGGATTCTTAAGATAATACTCACAGAGTATTTCTTCAGCCATACAGTCAACACCTATAACACGAAGATTACTATCCTTATCAGCTTCAACTATAAGGAAGTTAGCGCAATCATCATAGAAATCGGGATGCACCTTTCTTTCGTCATCAACCGTCAGCTCCGTATATTTCAGCGAGCCTGTGCCTATTGCCGTAAAGGCGCCCTGCCATATTGAGCGTGGGTCGTTTACGGGATAATGTGAGTGACCTGAGAAATCAACAATGTTGGGATATTTATCGGAAACTCCCGTAAAAAATCTGTTGCCCCAGCCGTCGAAATCACTGCTGCCGTAAACTGTGTTTTTCACGTGCTCGTGATGAATGAAAAATACAGGCTTATCCGGTGTATCGGCATATGCCTTTTTCATCTCTTTTTTAAGCCACAGCTTCTGCAGGAAAGAGTAGTGCTTATTGGGCGTTTTACCTGTTGAAAGCCCTATAAAGTGATAGCCACCGATTACTCTGTGAAAGTCAGTTTCCTGATTTGTAAGAGACTTATAATACTCAAGGGATTTCTTACCCATAGTTATGGAGTCGTGACCCTTGGCAACAGTGCACAGGAATTTTGCACCTTTAT
>JAGBSR010000109.1 GCA_017631745.1 Clostridia bacterium
AAAAGACCAACATCAGCTTTCCTTTTGAAATTAACGAGGGTACTGAGTTGTTGAAAATCACTTTCAGCTATTCTCCGAAAATCCTTGAGGACGATGAAAGAGCAAATATGCTCATTGAAAATAACATAAAAAAAGACGCTGGTGATTTCGCCCATGAATATACCAATTGGGATGAATATAAGCCTCTTAAAAATCTTATCACCGTATCTCTTGATGACCCTGATACCTACCGTGGCTGTGCCCACCGCCAGGATAAGGAGCAGATACATATTATCAGAGAAGACTTTTCTTCAAGAGGTTTTCATAAGGGCAAGATACAAAAGGGTCAGTGGAAGGTTGTGCTCAATCTTCACGGCATAGTCACAGAGAGTGTCGATTGCAGACTTCAGGTGGAAGCAGGTGACTTTTATGAATAAGAAATGGTATGCCTGCGAGCTTCACTGTCACACACTTCATTCCGACGGACAGTTCAGCGTGAAAGAGCTTATTGACACTGCCGTTGAAAGACACCTTGACGGCATTCAGCTCACAGACCACAACACAACCTCAGGTCACGATGAAGTTGTTGATTCGCCTATACCTGTGCTCAAAAGCATAGAGTGGACTACATATTTCGGCCATATGCATGCTATGAACTGCAGTCATTATGTTGACTGGCGAGATGCGGTGCCCGACAATATCGATGAGAAGATGCTTGAGGTTCACGAGGGTAACGGCCTTGTCGGCGTGTGCCATCCCTTTCAGCTTGGCACTCCCATCTGCACAGGCGGCCGTTGGGACTACAATGTAAAAGACTGGTCACTTGTAAATTATATGGAAATATGGTCTGAGGGCTGTCCCTTTATGAACACCCCAAACAGACGCACTCTCGGCTTCTGGCAGAGTCTGCTCGATGAGGGCTTCAGAATTACTCCCACCTTCGGCAGAGACTGGCACAGAGCCACAAGAGATGTCTATCACAGTGCCTGCACATATCTTCTTTGTGACGGCGAGCTGACAGATATGAAAATGAAAGATGCCGTTAAAAACGGCAGAAGTGTTATCTCAATGGGCCCTTTGTTTTATTTCACAGTCGGTGATAAAACAATGGGCGACGAGGTTTCGGCAGGGGAGCAGACCTTAGAATTTACTCTCAGCTTTGAGCGTATGGAAAAAATGGGAGTGCCTGAAAAGGTTGTGCCCGAAATTATCAAAGTTATTTCAAAGGGCGGCAAGGAGCTTGCAAGCATAGAGCCCTCTTGCCTGCGTACAGAAATAAAGCTCACAGAAAACACATGGTTTAACGCTCAGCTTTGGGGCAGAATTGACGAAAAAGAAAACTGCCTTATTGCTATGACTGCACCTATGTATGTGAAAGGAGAAACAATATGACAACAGAAACTCAGACAAAAGAAAAACGCTATGTTGGTGTCAAAGAGACACTCATTTACGGCATAGCAAACGGCGGACAGTGCATCGGCTATAATATGATGACTGCTCAGCGCGCATTCTTCCTTGTAAGCGTATTCGGTGTGCCCGAAATTGTGGTATCAACTATGCTTACGGTTATGGCGTTCTGGGATGCCTTCAACGACCCTCTTATGGGTGTGGTTGTTGATAAGACCCGCACACGCTTCGGCAAGCTCAGACCTTATCTTATTTTTGTGCCTATTTTCCTCGGTATCACCACGGTGCTGTTTTTCGGCGGACCTATTTTTGTGGGTGACAATGCTTCAAGACCCATAAGAATTGTTTATATGTGCATTACATATTTCATCTGGGAATTCTTCTACACTATCGGTGATATTCCCTTCTGGGGTCTTTCCTCAGCTATTTCACCTAACCCTGCCGACCGTTCAAGAGTTATCAAGTCAGCCCGTCTTATTTCAGGTATTTTCGGCGGTATCCCCGGTATTATCATCACAGTTTGTCTTGACCTTTCAAGAAACGGCACAATTCCTCTTTCACTTTCACAGGTGTTCTTTGTGCTGAGTATCATTGCAGGTACCTTCGGTATGTACCTTTTCTCACTTGCAGGTACAAAGACAAAGGAAAGAGTTGTTTATGTTAACGACGAGCCCAAGCTCAGCGAGTGCTTTGCTTTTATGTTTAAAAACAAGCCTCTTTTGCTTATTATGGCTTCAAACCTTATCTCAGTTCTCGGCGGTATCGGCGGTACCTTCAGCGTTTACTACTATTACAATGTTCTCGGTGTAAACAGCCTCTCAATTATTGCAGGCTTACCCGGTACTATTACAGGCTGGATAACCTATCCACTTATGACAAAGCTTGAAAAGAGATGGACATCAAGACAGATTGTTGTAAGAATGGCACTTATGAATGCGGCTGTAACTGCTCTTATATTCTTAATCGGCTGCAGACACTATGACAAGATGGGTGTTGTTGTGCCTCTGTTTATGATTCAGGGTGTGTTCGGTGCGATTAACGGCTCAATTCAGGCTGTTATTCCCACTAAGATGATAAGTGAAACCGTTGACTATATGGAATACAAAACAGGCAAGCGCAACGAGGGTATGGCATTCTCAGTGCTGACCTTTATGGGTAAGCTTACAGGTACTCTTGCAACAGCTCTCGGTACTGCTCTTATTCCCATTGTTGGTCTTGTAAGAGACAGCGCAAGCGAAATGATGGTAATTTCAGAGTCTTCACCTATCAATACAAAATTCTGGCTGTGGGCTCTTGTTACAATCATTCCTGCAGTTCTCGGTCTTCTCAATCTTATTCCCTATAAGTTCTACGACCTTGAGGGCGAAAAGCTCGCTATGATTCAGACTGAAGTGCAACGCAGAAGAGAAGAAGCTTCAGCTAAGATGGTAAAGGAGGAAGTATAATGGATAAGTGTCCGAAATGCGGTAAAAAACTCACAATACTCAACATAAAGCAGGAATGCCCCGAGTGCGGCTGTGATATCCTCTATTACAATATGGATAAAAGACTTGAAGAGGATGCAATTCAGGCAGAAAAAGAGTTTGAAGATCTCTATAAATTCCTCGATAAGGTTACTCCCAAGTTTATCAAAAACAAGAAAAAATGAAGTTTACAGACGGAAAATTCAAAACTCTGATTTTGTCAGATGTTCACAACCCCGAAAATATGCCCGTGTGGACAGAGAAATTCATAGCCTATGCTATGAAGACCGAAAAGCCCGACCTTGTTGTGCTTCTCGGCGACAACACCTACGGTCACTATAAGGGTATTACTGACGAAAAAAATAAAACAGCTCTTAAAAAGATAGTGTCACTTCTCGGTGACACTTCTTTTGCAGTGGTTTTCGGTAACCACGACCACGAGGGCTTCCCCGAAATGAGCGAGGCTCAGGCTAAAGAGCTTCTCTTTGATTGGTATAAGGAAAGCGGAAACTGCCTTATGCAGCAAGGGGATTACTCAATCAACCTCAAGGACTCAAAAGGTGAAAAGGACATCTTCAGCCTTTACTTCATCGATTCGGGTACCTATGCCGAAGGAAGCGGTTATGCCTATGTAAAAAAAGAACAGCTCGATTGGTACAAAGCCGAGTGCGATAAAAACGGCTGTTTGCCCTCATATCTGTTTCAGCATATTATTCTGCCTGAGATTTTTGATCTGATGCACGAAAGCAGAATCCCCTTGCCCGGTTATACAAAGGGGCAGGGCGACAGGGGTTGGAAATTTTATAAATTTAAAAAGGGCACTCTTCTTTCGGGTGAAATGAGAGAGGGACCTTGTCCGCCTGAGATAAACGGCGGTCAGTTTGATGTGATAAAAGAAAAGGGCAGTACCCTTGCCTGCTTCTTCGGTCACGACCACACCAACGATTTTGTCTGCGACTGTCAGGGCATAAAGCTTGTGGCGGTACCCTCGCCGTCATATTACACCTACGGCAACAACCGCGGTGTGAGAGTTGTTACCTTGCACGAGGATAATCTGACTCATTTTGACAGCAAAGTTATATACATAAACGATGTTGACACTCCTAAGCCCAAAAACAAGCTTGTGGATAAATGGGGTGTGCACAAATATGAGCGCAAAACAGGGAGAGATGCCGAATGAAAGCTACAGTGCTTATAGATAATATTGCAAAAGATAAGCTTAAAGGTGAGTGGGGACTTTCTCTTTTTATTCACCACGGCGACAAAAGAATACTTCTCGATACGGGGGCAAGCGACAGCTTTTCGCACAATGCCGAAAAATTAGGCATACCTCTTAAAAAAGTGGACTATGGTGTGCTTTCGCACGCTCATTATGACCACGCCGATGGTATGGAGAAATTTTTTGCCCTTAACACAAAGGCGAAGTTTTATCTCAGCTCAAACTGCAAAGAAAACTGCTATGGCAAAAGATGGATATTTTCAAAATATATCGGTATAAAAAAAGGCGTTCTGGAAAATTACAAAGACAGAATTGAATATGTCAAGGGCGACAGAGTGTTATCTGAGGGCATACGCATTATTTCTCACAAGAGCAAGGGTCTCGAGGAAAAAGGCAAAAAAGACGGCCTTTATATAAAAGAAAACCGCAAGATACGCCCTGATAATTTTGCTCACGAGCAGAGCCTTGTTATCGACAGCGATATGGGCCTTGTGATTTTTAATTCCTGCTGTCACGGCGGTGCCGATACGGTTATAACCGAGGTGCAGAAGAGCTTTCCCAATAAAAAGATATACGCTCTCGTAGGCGGTTTTCATCTTTATAAATCCTCCGACGAAGAGGTGAGAGCTCTTGCTCAGAGAATAAAAAAGCTCGGTATAGAAAAGATTTATACAGGCCATTGCACAGGCAAAAAGGCCTTTGAAATTCTCAAAAGCGAGCTCGGCGAAAAGGCTGAGCAGCTTTATGCGGGATTGGTGATTGAGGCGTGAGAAACACTGAAATTACCCAAAAGCTTCTTTCCCTTGCAGATGAAAAATATAAGGACTTTCAGTCGAAACTTATGCCTACGGTTGATAAAAACAAGGTCATCGGTGTTCGTACTCCCACACTTCGCGCTTTTGCCAAAGAGCTTCATAAGTCGGGAGAGTATGAGGATTTTCTCAGCGCTTTGCCACATAAATATTACGAAGAGGATAATCTTCACGCTCTGCTTATAGATAGGATAAAGGATTTCGACGAATGCATAAGCGAAATCGAAAGGCTTCTGCCTTGTATCGACAACTGGGCAACCTGCGATATGTTAAGACCTAAGGCGTTGAAAAAAGAGCCCGAAAGGCTCCTGAGATATATTGATAAGTGGCTTGCAAGCGATAAGATTTATACTGTCAGATATGCAATAGGCTGCCTTTGCAGCTTTTATCTCGATGAAAATTTCAGCCCCGAGCAGCTCTCACGCGTAGCTGAGATTGAGAGTGAGGAATACTATATCAATATGATGATAGCCTGGTATTTCGCAACGGCTCTTGCCAAGCAGTATGAGAGCGCTGTGCCTTATATCGAAGAAAGAAAGTTGCCCGAGTGGGTGCACAGAAAGACCATTCAGAAGTCTGTGGAAAGCTACAGAGTCAGCGATGAAACAAAAGCTTATCTTCGGTCGTTGAAGTGAATTTAAGTTAAAGAAAAAGACCTGCAGGACTTAATTGTCTGCAGGTCTTAAGTTTTGTTTTGTTATATCAGTCCTTTGCGGGAGTCTCTCTGGGCTTGTCGATTTTGGGACTGATTTCACCGGCCTTCATAAGTGACATCTTTGTCATCATAGGACCGAAGAGCTCATAGATAAGCACACCGAAGAGCACAATGTTACGGATAACTGTACCCTCTGCACCAAGCTCAGCCATAGCTGTGATTGACATGCCGAGTGCCACACCTGCCTGAGGCAGAAGAGTGATACCGAGATATTTTTTGATATGTGAGTCGCATTTTGCAAAGCCTGCACTCATATATGCACCGAGGTATTTACCGATTGAACGGCTGATGATATAAACTACACCGATACCTACAATTGCAAGGTCGCCGAATACCGAGAACTCAAGCTCTGCACCGCTGAGTACAAAGAAGAGAATGAATATAGGAGCAGTCCACTTGTCGGTCTTTTCCATCATATCCTCTGAGAAGTCGCAGACATTGCAGAAAACTGTGCCGAGCATCATACAAACGAGAAGCGGAGAGAAGCCGACGTGTACTCCGCCGATGTTGTATTTAAGCTTTGAGAGAGCAACTGCAAGGAAAATTGCAGTAACAACGAGAGCCTGACGCTTTGTGTTTGAGCGGAAGAACTTTTCGCAGATTGAAAGCACATAGCCGATGATACCGCCGACGATAAGTGAAACAAAAATTTCAACAAGAGGGTCAACGATAACGGAAATGAGGCTTAATTCGCCGTTGTGAAGTGTTTTTGCAACACCGAGGGATACTGCGAAAATGATAAGACCCACTGCGTCGTCAAGAGCAACGATAGGAAGAAGAAGTGAGGTGAGCTTACCCTTTGCCTTATACTGTCTGACAACCATAAGTGTTGCCGCAGGTGCCGTTGCCGAAGCGATAGCACCGAGAACGATTGCAGTTGAAAGGGGGAGCTTTTCGGGACCGAGGATAAAGTGCAGACCGATTAATACAGCGTCAACGAGTGCTGTGGTGAACACAGCCTGAAAAATGCCGATGACCGTTGCCTGCTTACCTGTTTTCTTAAGCTGTGATAATCTGAATTCATCACCGATAGCAAAAGCGATAAAGCCGAGGGCCACGTCGTTAATTATGCTCATTGCACTCACTTCTGCAGTTGAAGTGAAGCCGAGGCCCTTGATGCCTAAAAGACCTAAGCAATAGGGGCCGATGAGTATGCCTGCAACAAGATAACCTGTAACAGCAGGAAGCTTGAGAGGCTTAACAACTCGTGACATAAAAAGTCCTGCACTGAGGGCTACCGAGATGACTAAAAGAGTTTCCATGGGATATTACCTTCTTTATTAAATTAATGCGGCTATATTATAGTGCTGCGGATAATAAATGTCAATTATAACTTTTACCAATTAAAGGTGTTTTTTTTACATATTTTTTTAAATTTTACACAATTCCGACAATGTATTTTTCAAATAAATAAGCAAAACGCAGAAAGATAAAAAATCTTAAGATTTATATAGACAAAATGAATTTGAAGATTATAATATATATCGTTAAAAAACTATCGAAAGAAAGTGAAAAGTTATGGAAAAAATCAAACCGATGCTGTTTACCTCACTTAAGGGCTACAACAAAAATCAGTTTGTCAAAGACCTTATTTCAGGTATCATTGTAGCAATTATTGCACTGCCTTTGTCAATTGCACTTGCACTCGCTTCAGGCGTAGGTCCCGAGCAGGGTATCTACACAGCTATCGTTGCGGGCTTTGTAATTTCATTTTTAGGTGGCTCACCCGTGCAGATTGCAGGTCCCACAGCGGCATTTGCAACCATCGTTGCAGGCATTGTTGCCTCTCAGGGTATGTCGGGCCTTGCAACAGCAACCATTCTTGCAGGTATCATCCTCGTATTTATGGGTATCTTCAAGTTGGGCTCACTTATCAAGTTTATCCCCTTTACAATCACAACGGGCTTTACTTCGGGTATTGCACTTACTATTGTTTTAGGTCAGCTCAAAGACTTCTTCGGTGTTCAGTACCCTGCCGGTATGGAAACCATTGAGACAATGGAAAAGGTTGAAGCTCTTATTGCAGGCTTTGACACCTTCAATGTTCACGCATTTATAGTGGGTGCTGTGTCACTTGCCGTGCTTATCATTATGCCGAAAATCAGTGAAAAAATCCCGGGCTCACTTGTTGCAGTTTTAGTTGGTATTGTTATGGTCAAGGTACTTCCCTTAAATGTTGATACTATCGGCGACCTTTACACAATCAGCAGTTCACTGCCCAAGCTTGTGCTTCCCGATTTCAGCCTCAGCGCTATCAAGACTGCACTTCCCAATGCTTTCACAATTGCAATTCTTGCGGCTATTGAGTCACTCTTATCCTGTGTGGTTGCAGACGGTATGACAGGTACAAAGCATCGCTCAAACACAGAGCTTGTGGCTCAGGGTGCAGGTAACGTTGCATCAGCTCTCTTCGGCGGTATTCCCGCAACGGGCGCCATTGCAAGAACTGCGGCTAACATCAAAAACGGCGGTAAGACTCCCATTGCAGGTATCATCCACGCTGTAGTGCTTCTTCTTGTACTTCTCGTGCTTATGCCTTATGCAGGTCTTATTCCCATGCCCACAATCGCTGCTATTCTTCTTATGGTTGCATATAATATGAGCCACTGGAGAACCTTTGTAAATGTTATCAAGACAGCTCCCAAAAACGATATCCTCGTTCTTCTTGCAACTTTCTTCCTTACAATAGTATTTGACCTTGTTGTTGCTATTGAGGTTGGTATGGTGCTCGCTTGCGTATTGTTTATGAAGAGAATGAGCGACGAGACAAGTGTTGTAAGCTGGAAGTATAAGGAGCAGGCAGTTGAAGACGACAGCGACAGCGTTAAGCAGACTCTTATGGATGTACCAAAAAACATCAGAGTTTATGAAATCAGCGGTCCTCTCTTCTTCGGCGCGGCTGATCAGATTGAAAGAATTGAGCTCAAGGCTTACACAGAATATCTTATTGTAAGAATGAGAAGTGTGCCTGCAATGGACAGCACGGCAATGAACTCAATGACCTCACTGAAAGACAGATGCGAAAAGAAGGGCATTACTCTTATTCTTTCACATGTAAACGAACAGCCTATGAAGGCAATGAAAAAGTCGGGCCTTTACAAGTCAATCGGCGCCGATAACTTCAGGGCTGATATCTCCTCAGCTATCAATCACGCCAAAGAATTATCGGAGAGTAAAATCTCTCAGTAAAAATTATATAAACAAACAGCAAAAGAGTGCAGATTATTTTGTGTCTGCGCTCTTTTATTTTTTGCCGGCGCTTTACCCGGTACCAAAAAGACTCTGCCTGCATAAAATGTTATCGGGCGAAGGAGACTTCGCTTAAAACTTTAAAGGAGAGATTTGCGGTGAATAATTACAAAAGCTGTTGCACCCAATATCGCAGCTATGAGCCTGAAAATTCCTGCGAGAGTCAGTGCGCAATGAGTGTATTTCCGAGAGAAATATCCGTTGCAATGGCATATGTACCTTTTCAGCAGTGGTGCGATGTATATCAGTGCGACAAGGCCCTTTGTCAGGGCACAATTTTCCCCGTGCTTGATCTGCCCTTTATGGGAGTGAGACAGAGATGATTAACACCAAAAATAACCTTAAGCACAGACTTATGGCAGTGCGATTTGCTATATGGGATCTTCATCTTTATCTTGATACCCACAATGGCGATTGCACGGCTATGGAGCTTGTTGAAAGCTACAAGAAAAAATATTTCGAGCTTCTCGAAGAATACATCTGTCAGTACGGCCCACTGACAGCAAAAGGGGAGCAGGGCGAAAAATGGCTTTGCAGTCCTTTCCCTTGGGTCAACACAGGGAGTGATTGCTGATGTTCCAATATGAAAAAATATTACAGTACCCTATAAACATCAAAAACCCCAACCCCATATACGCCAAAATTATCATGACACAGTATGGCGGCCCCGACGGGGAATTGGGTGCATCGCTTAGATATCTCAGCCAAAGATTTGCAATGCCCTGGACTGAATTGCAGGGCCTTCTGACAGATATCGGCACCGAAGAGCTCGGTCACCTCGAAATGATCGGTACACTCGTCTATCAGCTGACTCGTAACCTTTCCATCGAAGACATCAAAAAGGGTGGTTTCGATGCTTATTTCGTCGATCACACAACAGGTGTTTACCCTGCTTCGGCTGCAGGGGTACCCTTTACGGCAGCGTACCTGCAGTCAAAGGGCGATGTAATAACAGACCTTCACGAAAATATGGCTGCTGAGCAAAAGGCAAGAACAACCTACGACAACATTCTTCGTCTTGTTGATGACCCTGATGTCAAAGATGTTATCAAGTTCCTTCGTGCAAGAGAGGTTGTACACTATCAGCGATTTGGCGAAGGCCTTCGTATTGCAACCGACAAGATGAACTGCAAGAATTTCTATGCGTTCAACCCTGCATTTGATAAGAATTGTAAGTAGAAGAGAACTCCACCCTTGGTATGAGGGTGGA
>JAGBSR010000110.1 GCA_017631745.1 Clostridia bacterium
GAGATTGATGAACCGTTGCCGAGGTGGCAGGTTACAACTCTGAGCTCGTCTTCATTGTACTTGCCGGGGTACTTCTTCATAAGAAAGTCTGTAGCACGAGCTGAAACATATCTGTGGCTTGTGCCGTGGAAGCCATACTTTCTGATGCCGTGCTTGAGGTAATATTTGTAGGGGAGAGCATACATATATGCAAAGTCGGGGATAGTTGCGTGGAAAGCTGTGTCGAATACTGCAACCTGAGGAATGCCTGCCATAATCTTTTCGCAAACCTCGATACCGATAAGGTTAGCGGGGTTGTGGAGAGGACCGAGGGGGATGCATCTTCTTACTGCGGCCTTAACATCTTCTGTTACGAGTACGCTGCCGCTGAATTCTTCACCGCCGTGAAGTACGCGGTGACCGACTGCATTGATGTCAGCCATTGACTCGAGGATACCGATTTCCTTGTCGGTAAGTGTGTCAAGAAGAATGGTGATAGCATCGTTGTGGTCCATAGCCTGAACGGGTTTTTTGTCGAAGAGCTTAACTTCTTCGCCGTCTTTGTCAACCTTGTGAGTGAATGTGCAGGCTGTGCCGATCTGCTCAAAAATACCTTTAGCGATAACCTTAGCTTCGGGCATATCAAATACCTGATACTTGAGTGAAGAACTGCCTGCGTTGATGATTAATTCTTTGAAACTCATATTTTCGCACCTCTTATTTTTTTATAGTGTGACTGCCGTTTCGGGCAGGTCATAAATTCATAAACATTATTATATCACAGTTTTTTTTATTTTTCCACTTATTTATAAATTTTATTTTTCTTTTTTTGTACCCTGCCGAAAAGGGAAAGGTTTGCTGTATGGAAAATTTTTATTTGTTTTATACAAGTTGTATAGAAGCTGATGGTTTGTATTAACACTTTATCACTTAAAAAGGGAAATAGTAACAAAAATATCAGATTTTATTTGGTTAGTTTGGATATTGCATTAAAGCGTAAAAGGTGATAGAATGAATACACTTCAGAAACACGAATGAGTGAGAGCATATTTGATGCTTTTAAAAAGAGAAAATATATTGAAAGGGAGGCTGTAAGAGCCTCCCTTTCGACTTTGTGTGGGAAATTATGAATGTTTTATTGTTTTAAAGCATTGATTTTTAATGTAAAATGCTGTATACTGTATTTATCTTTAAAAACGGAGGAAAACAAAATGCAAAAGAACAAAAAAAGTATAGCAAAAATACTCCTTGCAATTATGGTTATTTTTGCTCTTGCGGTACCTGTATCAGGTATGGCATTTGCAACTGAGGATATAGCTACAGGCGAGATCCTTATGGCGACTGATGCTCCTGTTGCATCAGATGAAATTTCAGACGACGACCTCACAGCGCCTGCAGCTGAGGGCGAGGGTCCTTTAGCAGATGGCGCAATGCCCTCAATCGAAGACGATATGGCTACTGACGATACTCTCACAACAGGCGAAGTTGAGGCAGAAACAGAAGAGGAAACAAATAAGTATGCAGAAACCTTCTGGGCTCTTGTGCCTCCCATCATCGCTATCGGTCTTGCACTTATCACCAAGGAAGTTTATTCATCACTTCTCGTTGGTATCATTTTCGGTGCACTCCTTACAACATCATTCAACGTTGTCGGTGCTATTGATAATCTGACAAATCAGGGCTTTATCCCTGCAGTATCAGACACAGCAGGTATCTTTATCTTCCTTGTGCTTCTCGGTATCGTAGTAGCTCTCATCAATAAGTGCGGTGGCTCATATGCATTCGGTCAGTGGGCTAAAAAGCATGTTAAGTCAAAGACAGGCATTATGTTTGCTACTTTCTTACTCGGTTGTCTTATCTTTATCGATGACTATTTCAACTGCCTTACAGTTGGTTCAGTTATGAGACCCGTTACAGATGCAAAGAACGTTTCAAGAGCGAAGCTCGCATACATTATCGATGCAACAGCTGCTCCCATCTGTATGATAGCTCCCATTTCATCATGGGCTGCTGCAGTTTCAGACTTCGCAGAGGGCACAGGTCTTAACGGTTACGAGCTTTTCATTAAAGCTATTCCTTATAACTTCTACTCACTTCTCACAATCGGTTTCGTTGTAATGAGCCTTGCTATGAAGGTTGACTTCGGCTCAATGAAGCTCCACGAAGCTAACGCAGAAAAGGGTGACCTCTTCACAACAGGCGACAGAGTTGAAGCTGTAGAAGATGCTCCCAATGCTAAGGGTAAGCTTATCGATCTTGCACTTCCTATTATCGCTCTTATTGTTTCCAGCGTATGGGGTCTTGTTTATGTCGGCAAACAGAACGGCGGCGAAACAATCCAGGATATATTCGCAAACACAGATGCTACCGTAGGTCTTCCCTTGGGCGCATTTGTTGCAACAGTACTTATCGTAATCTATCTTGTTGCAAGACGCGTTATCGGCTTCAAAGAAGCTATGGAATGTGTACCCAAGGGCTTCATTTCAATGGTACCCGCTATTCTCATTCTTACATTTGCAACTGCTCTTAAGAATATGACAGGCCTTCTTGGTGCAGACGTTTACGTTCACGACCTTATGGAAGGCGCAGCAGAGGGTCTTCAGAGCTTCCTGCCTGCAATTATCTTTGTTGTTGCTTGTCTTCTTGCTTTTGCAACAGGCACATCATGGGGTACATTCGGTATTCTTATTCCTATCGTTGCAGCAGTATTTGATCCCACAGACGAGCTTCTTTACATCGGTATGTCAGCTTGTCTTGCAGGTGCAGTATGCGGTGACCATTGCTCACCCATTTCAGACACAACAATTATGGCATCAGCAGGTGCACAGTGCAATCACGTAAATCACGTAAACACACAGCTTCCCTATGCTATTTTCGTTGCTGCGATTTCATTCGTAGGCTTCATCATCGCAGGCTTTGTACAGAAGATTTATATTGTACTTCCTCTTATGTTTGTAATCCTCTTCCTTGCACTTCTTCTCATCAAGATGACAACAGGCAAGAAAAAGGCGTAATTCCGGTTATAACTTGCAATAGTATTAAGCGAGTAGGTTGATTCCTGCTCGCTTTTTTGTTTTAGGTTGCGGTGAAGGGGGGAGGCGGCTCCATCAAATCGCCTTTGGGCGATTTGCGGTGACTGCCGTCGCCGACCCGAACGAAGTTCGGGTATGGAGCCGCCGTGCCTCCTTGACAGCATTGACCTGCGGCAGTGTTAGTTATTAATTTTTTACAAAATTTCCTGCAATAAAATCGATATTTTATTGATTTTTGTTTTTTGATATTGTATACTAAAATTAATACATATACGAAAGGGCGAGAATATGAAGAAATTTTTCCTTTTTGACAATACAGAAACCGATACCAAGGTTTCTAATACCCGTTTGCTTTCATATGCTGCAGGTCTGGTAGGTCAGAATATGACATACAGCCTTGTTTCAAGCAGACTCTTTGTCTATCTCAACACTATCCTTAAAATACCGTCGGAGAAAACAGGTATTATCACAGGTGTCAGTACACTGTGGGATGCAATCAACGACCCACTTGTCGGCGGTCTTATTGACCGCAGAAAGCACAGACCGGGATATAAACTGCGTCCTTTCCTCTTATGGACCCCTGTAATCATAGGTATACTTGTTTTCCTGATGTTTGTTGATTTCGGCTTCAGCGAAAGCAAAACAATAGCCTTTGTGCTTCTGTTATACATACTCTTTGACGTGTTCTATTCCTTGCAGGATATTTCTATTTGGGGTATTGCCGCAATGTCAAGCCCTGACTCAGCCGAGCGTAGGCGAGTAATTCAGTGGATTTCAATCGCTGCAGGTCTTGGCGGTACTATAGCGGGCCTTTTCCCGACTTTTAAAGATATCTTTGTCAAAAACGGAATTATGAGCGAAAAAAACACCTATGTTTTCGGTGCTCTTGTTTTTGGTCTGGGCGGTATGGTTATAGCAATGCTGGCTTACAGAATGAAAGAAAAAGTCGATGAAGTTGATAATGAAAAGAAAAGCAGTATTTTGCAGGATATTTTAGACCTCAGACATAATAAAACACTAATTATCGTCTGCCTTGCAAGAACAGTGCAGAGTATTTCAATTGCATTGCCATGGGAATATTTCTTCGAAACACAGGGCGTTTCCTATAACGTCTTTGGTACAGAAATTTCCGGCGGTACAGCTCAGGTAGTTTATGGAGCAATTATGGGCGTACCCGGAGCAATTGCAATGTTCTTTGCCATTAAGCTTATCAAAAAATTAGGCGGTAACAAAAAGCTTCTTGTTTTCTCTGAGATAGCAACAATTATTGCGCGTATTATTGCTTTTTATGTGGGTGCAAATGACCGTTTCCTCAATATCGGTGCACTCGCTGCGGTTATGGCTCTTCTCGGTACCGCTCAGGTTTTCACCAATATGAAAGATATTGCCCACCGTTCACTTCTTACCAACTCAATTGACGAAGTTGAACTCAAGACAGGCAAACGTACTGAGGGCATCACTTTCTCAATGCAGAACTTTGTTTCAAAGCTCACAGGTGCTATCCCCAAGTTCATTCAGGGTTATGTTCTTAAATTCCTTGGTTTTGACCAAAACATTAAGCATGCAGCAAATCAGACTGTTATAAATGCTCAGGTTGCTCCCAGATTCCTCAAATACCGTTGGCATCAGTTTATCTTAGGACCTGTAATCGGTTCAGTTCTTTATCTTATTGTTATCCTTTTCCTCAAAGACGACGCGAGTCATATCGCAGAGGTTGAAAGACAGCTTAAGGAAAAGAGAGAAGCTGCAGCTCTTGAGCTTGAGAAGGCTCAGGCTTAATAAAAACCTGTTGATTTTTAAAAAATAATGTGCTATTATTTAATAAAGAATAAACTTCAGAAAGGAGAAATCAACAATGTCAATCGGTGAAGTTATTGCTATGTTAGAAAACATCATCAAGATGCTTATTGAACTTTTCAGTGGCTATTTCGGCGGTGAAGCTGAAGAGACACCCGAAGCATAATGATTTAACGGCTATATAAAAGAGACTATCGCAGTGATAGTCTCTTTTTCAGTTTAGACGGCTGATTTTTATGGCCAGAGCTGTAATGTCATCACGGGTGTCTCTGTTGCTTCTCAGCTTGGCAAGAGAAGCAATATGTGCCGATAAATCCTCCATGCTGTTTGTGCTCCAGGAGAGAAGCTCATCGTTTATCCAACCGCAGTCTTCGCTTGTTACTCCGTCAGACACAAGCAGAATAATATCTCCCGGCTGAAGAGTTACGCGGGTGTGTGCAGGGGTGATATTTCTGATTATTCCGATGGGCAAGGACTCCTGCTTTATTATAAAAATTTCGTTTCCGCTTCTGATAAAGGAAATGGCCGCGCCTGCTTTGTAAAAATCTGCCGCTGCAGTATAAAGATTGACGGAAACTGTATCTACAGTTGCGATAGACTCATCGGTGGATTTCATTATCATTGCAGAGTTGACAAGCCTTATTGCACCCGAGGGGGAAAAACCACCCGAGATAAGCTTTTCAAGAACGGAAGAAGCCATTGTGCTGTCAATGGCGGCTCTTGTGCCCGTGCCCATACCGTCGCTGATAATAGCGGTTTTAGTGCCGTGATTTCCCGAAACGATGCTCACCGAATCTCCGCACAGACCGTTTTTCTGCAGAGGCTTCTGACAAAATCCGAAGCTGACATCGTAAAGATATTTTTCTTCAAAAATAATGGTCGTTTTTATATCGCTGACAATTATATCTCCCTCACTGAAACGCCTTTTAGAGAGAAACTCGATGATGTGTCTGAGCTTTTTTCTGTCTGTTTCAAAGGGCCTGTCGATAATGCTTATTTCTATTTGTACCCTGCCGTCGCCGTCAGTGAAGTAGCTCAGGGCATCGGTGTATATGCCTGCATCCTGAAGAGCGCTTTTAAGGGCTGAGGATTTGGCGGTATCGATAATCTTACTACCGGAAATTTTATCGGCGGTTTCTTTTAAGAAGTCACCCATAGAGCTGAATTGGTCGGTCAGGACCTTTCTCATTTCGCGGATTTTCATTTTAAC
>JAGBSR010000111.1 GCA_017631745.1 Clostridia bacterium
TACATTCCCTTTTCGTGGCTCTCTATGGAAGGTGAGGGCGAAGAGTGGTGGGCTTTAGGTTACACTGCCGAAGAGCCCGGCATATATTTTTATAATTTCCATTGCACCACTCCTTGGGGTACCATTATCATCCGTCACAACGGCGACTGCTTAGGCAATCTCACTCTCGGTACTCTCGACTGGCAGCTGAGTGTTTACGCCAAGGATTTCACCACTCCCGAGTGGCTGAAGGGCGGTATGTTTTATCAGATTTTCCCCGACAGATTTTATTTCTCTGGTCAGAAGAAAAAGAATATTCCCCACGGCAGAAAGCTCAGAAGCGATATCTTCGGTGAGCCTGAGTGGAAACCTACAGAGGACGGCAAGGTCCTCAACAACGACTATTTTCAGGGCGACCTTAAGGGTATAGAAGAAAAGCTTGACTATATTGCTTCTCTCGGCACTACCTGTATTTATATCAATCCGATTTTTGAAGCGCAGAGCAATCACAGATATGACACATCTGATTACAGCAGAATCGACCCCTTGCTCGGTACGGAAAAAGATCTGAAAAGCCTTTGTGAAAAAGCAAAAGAAAAGGGCATTTCCGTTATTCTTGACGGTGTATTCAGTCATACGGGTGATGACAGTATCTACTTTAATAAATACGGCAGATACGACAGCGTAGGTGCTTATCAGTCAAAGGAATCACCTTATTACAAGTGGTATAAATTTATCAACCATCCCGATGATTATCACTCCTGGTGGGGTATCAGCATATTGCCCGAGGTAATAGAAGAAAGCCCCGAGTTTATTGAGTTTATCGCAGGTGAAAATGGTATCGCAAGAAAGTGGCTCAGATGCGGAGTGCGCGGTTGGCGACTTGATGTAGCAGATGAGCTTCCCGATGTTTTTCTCGATGAATTCAGAAAGGCTGTCAAGGCTGAAAATCCCGAAGCGCTTGTTCTCGGTGAAGTGTGGGAGGACGCCTCAAACAAATTCAGCTACGGTCAGAGAAGAAAGTACTTTCAGGGTGAAGAGCTCGACACTGTTATGAATTATCCCTTTGCCGATGCCATTATAAGCTTCGTCAGAAGCGGTGTGTCAGAGGGCTTTAACTCAAAAATTATGACCATTCTCGAAAATTATCCCAAGTGTGTTATTGATGTGCTGATGAATCATATCGGTACCCACGACACTATGCGAGCGATAACCGCTCTTGCAGGCGAAAACTGTGAATACCGTGACAGACAGTGGCAGAGCAACAAAAAGCTCTCGGAAGAGGAATATGCAAGAGGTGTGAAGCTTCTTAAAATGGCGGCTGCAATTCAGTATATGCTTCCCGGTGTACCGTGCCTTTATTACGGTGACGAGGCAGGTATGCAGGGCTATAAAGACCCCTTCAACCGTTTTTGCTATCCTTGGGGCAACGAAAATCAGGAGCTTCTTGAGTTTTATAAGACTCTTGGCAATATCAGAAAAAATGTGCCTTGCCTTAAAGAAGGTCACTATGCAACTGTGTCTGAGATGTTGTCTTGTTTAGCCTTTGTCAGATATGACGGTGACAGCAAGCTTATGGTTATTGCCAATCGCAACGAGCACGAGATTGATTATTATCTGCCTGAGGATTGGCACGGCGCTAAGACCCTTTACGGCAACTTTGTGGAAGAAAACAAGGTTAAAATTGACGGCTTAGGCGTTGCAATATTAGTGAAATAAAAATCATCGCGTTTTTGATTCTTTTTGCGCGACAGCAAAAAGAATGCCCCGCGGCGAGCGAAAATAAGAAAAATAAAAAGGAGACAGAAAAATGAGCGACTGGACAGAAGTAAAAATCAGCGTTAATGCTGATGATGTTGACAAAGCAGGGGACATTGCCTCAATGGTTGTGCCCTACGGCATTTATATCGAAGATTACCGTGAGCTTGAAAAAGAGGCGTGGGAGATTGCTCACATCGACCTTATTGACGAAGACCTCCTCGCAAAAGACAGAAGCAAGGCAATAGTTCACGTTTACATTTCACCCGAGGAAAATCCCATGGAGGCTGTTGCATTTCTTCGTGAGAGGTACACTGCCGAGAATATAAGTAATGAGATTATCTTAAATCAGTGCAAAAACGAAGACTGGGAGAATAACTGGAAACAGTATTTCCATCCCATTCCCGTGGGCAATAAGCTTCTTATCAGACCTACCTGGGAAGATGAGTTCGACCCTCAGGGCAGAGCTGTGCTTAACATTGAGCCGGGTCTTGCCTTTGGTACAGGTACCCACGAGACAACAAGACTTTGCCTTGAAACCTTGGAAAATTACATCAAGCCCGGTGTCACAGTCCTCGATATCGGTTGCGGCAGCGGTATTCTTGCTATTGCATCTCTTCTTCTCGGTGCTGAAAAGGCTGTGGGTGTTGATATTGATGCTCTCGCTGTTAAAACAGCAAGAGAAAACGGTGAGGTTAATGACCTTTATGAGCCAAAGTACACTGTATTCCAGGGCAACCTCACTGATAAGGTTGAGGGCAAGTTTGATGTAGTTGTGGCTAATATTGTGGCTGATGTTATCATTATGTTCTGCGCTGATGTTGCAAAGTTTATGAAAGATGGCGGTGTGTTTATCACCTCGGGCATCATTGACACAAGAGAGCAGGATGTTATCGATGCATTTGACAAGTACGGCTTTAAAATCAGAGCAAGACACACCAAGGGCGGTTGGGTCTGCTTTGAAACTGTAACAGAATAATTTTTATGGATAAGAAAGTCATTGGCGATAAGGGCGAAAGCTTTGCTGTCTGGTTGTATGAAAAAGCAGGCTACAGTGTGGTTAAAAGAAACTATCATTCCCGTTACGGTGAAATCGACCTGATAGCTGAAAATGAGACAGAGCTTTGCTTTGTTGAGGTTAAGACCCGCAATCTTTCTTCTGTGGGTAACCCTGCCGAAGCTGTGGATTACCGCAAGCAAAAGAAGCTGACTCTGACAGCTATGAAATATCTCAGTGAAACCGAGTGCTTCAGGCAGTCTCGCTTTGATGTGCTTGAGGTCTGGCAGGAAAACGGCAAAATTGTGAAGTACAATCTGATTGAGAATGCTTTTTATGCAGA
>JAGBSR010000112.1 GCA_017631745.1 Clostridia bacterium
AACTCGCCAACCGCGCACTCCGCATCTGAGCCACTTTCTTGCGATACCATTTTCACCTGAGATAAACTCAATAAACTCGGGGCTTTCTTCTATTACCTCGGGCAATATGCTGATACCCCACCAGGAGTGATAATCATCGGGATGGTTGATAAATTTATACCATTTGTAATAAGGTGATTCCATTGACTGATAAGCACCTACGATGTCGTATCTGCCGTATTTATTAAAGTAGATACTGTCATCACCCGTATGGCTGAACACACCGTCGAGGATAACAGAAATGCCTTTTTCCTTTGCTTTTTCACAAAGACTTTTCAGGTCTTTTTCAGTGCCGAGCAAGGGGTCGATTTTACTGTAATCAGAGGTATCGTATCTGTGGTTACTCTGCGCCTCAAAGATAGGATTGAGATAAATGCAGGTAGTACCGAGAGAAGCAATGTAGTCAAGCTTTTCTTCTATACCCTTCAGATCCCCCTGAAAATAGTCGTTGTTGAGCACCTTGCCATCCTGAGTAGGTCTCCACTCGGGCTCAGCGAAGATGTCGTTTCTGAGCTTTCTGCCGTGGGGAATATTCTTTTTCTTCTGCCCCGAGAAATAAAATCTATCGGGGAAAATCTGATAAAACATACCGCCCTTCAGCCACTCGGGAGTGGTGAAATCCTTGGCGTAAACACTCAGTTGCCAGTCGAGAGTACCGAGAGTGAGATTGCCTAAGCAGTCGCCGTTGTGACGGATGATAATGGTACCCCAAGGAGTGGTGCAATGGAAATTATAAAAATATATGCCTGGCTCTTCGGCAGTGTACCCTAAAGCCCACCACTCTTCGCCCTCACCTTCCATAGAGAGCCACGAAAAGGGAATGTATTTATAATCCTCACCGTCTTTTTTTATGGCGAGAGTTACACCCGCACAGTTGATACTTCGGGGCAAAACAACCTTAAAGACAAAGTTTTCACCCTGTCTCACTGCACCGAAATGGGACTTATGTAAAGTATTTCTCGAATTAAAAGGAATATAATCCATTATTTTCCTCCGATTTGGGATATCTGTATTTAAAAATGCATAGTTATTAACAAGTTTAACTGATTGGTGGAATAATTATGTTTGTAATATCAATGAAATCCGACAAGCTGAAAAAATATCTCATCATAGCTATAGCCTGCGCTCTGACAACTATCGGCGGAATTATCAATGTTGTATCCACCGAGGCCTCTCCTGCCGCTAATGTCGGCGGAATAAATATGAGAGCAGCCACAGCTGAAGAAAGAATTGCTTTCTTTTCGCAATTCGGATATGACATAAGCGAAGACCCTCTCGAGGTCAAGGAGGTTGTTATTCCCGCTGAGTTTGACGAAACCTATGAGAAATACAACTCCCTGCAGAAATCTCAAGGTCTTGACCTTAGCAGATATAAGGGCAAGAGAGTGAAAATGTGGAGCTATGCCATAAAAAACTATCCCGGCTATGAAACTGCCGACGGCACTATCCGCGGAAATATTTTAGTTTATGACGGAGTAGTTGTCGGCGGAGACGTTTCAAATATTGAACTTGGCGGATTTATGGTAACTTTTGGAAACAACTAAAGTTTTGTCAAACTTTTACAAAAGTTTGTGGGGTGCGGGCAACGCCCTGCAAACGAAAAATTTACTCTATTATATAGTCTTTAATTGTATCTAACAAACTCATCTCTACTATCGCTCTCATATAAAGACCCTCAGGTCTGTATTCCTCTTCTTCAACTACGCCCTCGTTGCGGATTCTTGCCGCAACTGCGCCTGCTGCAAAAGGTATGAGAAGCTCAGCTTTTCTTCTCGTGGGAGGTAATTCTCTGAGTACAGCCTCGAGAAGCTCGTCAAAACCCTTTTGCTCCTTGGCAGAAATCATAACAGTTTTACCGAAAGTAGGCATTGCATAGATATCACCCACAAGGTCGCACTTATTCATAACGCTGATCACGGGCTTGCCCTCACAACCCAGCTCATTTAAAAGCTGTCTTGTAACCTCAAGATGCTCGGCAGAGTGCTCGTCGCTGGCATCGCAGACATTGAGAATAACCGTAGCCTCTGCAGCCTCTTCAAGAGTTGACTTGAAGGCTTCGACCAGCTTATGAGGAAGCCTTCTGATAAGACCAACGGTGTCAACAAGCATAACCTGTCTGCCGTCGGGCAGAGTGAGACCTCTTGATGTGGGGTCGAGTGTTGCAAAAAGCTTATTTTCTGCAAGTACACCTGCATTGGTAAGTGCATTCATAAGAGTTGACTTGCCTGCATTGGTATATCCGACGATAGCAACTGTCTGTACACCGTCTTTTTCACGGCGCTTACGCATCTGATTTCTGCGCTTTTCGAGAGCTCTGAGCTCTTCCTGAAGCTTATCAATTCTTCTTCTGATATGTCTTTTATCGCTTTCGAGCTTTGTTTCACCGGGGCCTCTTGTACCGATACCGCCACCAAGACGTGAAAGCGCAATACCCTGACCTGCAAGTCTGGGAAGTGAATATTTAAGCTGTGCAAGCTCAACCTGCAATTTACCCTCACTTGTTCTTGCTCTTGCGGCAAAGATATCAAGGATAAGCATTGTTCTGTCTATAACGCGTACCTTGGTGAGCTTTTCGAGGTTTCTCTGCTGAGAGGGTGAAAGCTCACTGTCGAATATAAGCAGGTCAACCTCCTGAGTTTCGCAGAATGCGATAATCTCAGCAAGCTTACCGATACCCACAAAGGTAGCCTTTTCGGGGGCTTCTTTTTTTTGTATAACCTTGCCGACAACCTCTGCGCCGGCTGTATGTGCAAGCTCTTCAAGCTCATTGATAGACACCTCGGCATCAAATTCGCCTGTATCTACACTGACAAGAAGGGCGTATTCTTTTTTTATTTCGTTATCGTACATAGTACATAACTCCTAATTTAAATTTGCTTTCGCTCGCCGCGTGGCGTTACTTTTTCCTTGCGTGGAAAAAGTAACCAAAACACGCTGATGCATTATAAAACTATAAGCTTCTTCTCGCAAATAGTCAGATTCTCACAGCCGTCTTTTGTTACAACTGCCATATCTTCAATTCTTACACCGAACTCACCCGGAAGATAGATACCCGGCTCAACAGTAACAATGTGACCTTCCTCGAGAACTATCTCACCTGATGGATTAAGTGAGGGAAGCTCGTGGATTTCAACACCAACACCGTGACCGAGTCCGTGACCGAAATAGTCACCGTAGCCCTTATTCTTTATAATCTCTCTTGAAACTGCATCGACATCCTTGCCTTTGATGCCTGCTTTAACAGCTTCAAGACCTTTAATCTGTGCTTCAAGGACAGTTTCATAAACATCAATCTGCTTTGATGATACCTCACCCACTGCAACTGTTCGGGTCATATCGCTGTGATAAAACTCAGTGATTGCACCGTAGTCCATAGTCACAAAGTCGCCGCTTTCTATTTTCTTATCTGAGGGCACACCGTGAGGCAGTGAGCTGTTTTTACCGCTGACTGCGATAGTCTCAAATGAAAGTCCGTCTGCACCGCTACGCAGCATAAAATATTCCAGCTCAAGAGCAACCTCTTTTTCGGTTTTACCGACAGTGATGAAGCCTAAAATATGCTCAAAAGCCTTTTCGGCAATGCGCTGAGCGGTGATAATCTTATCGATTTCACTGCGGTTTTTCACCATACGGATATCACTGATAGTTTTGTCAAGTGCACCGTCGCAGACTATATCAATACCCTCAAAAAGAGCGCAGATTTCGTTGTATCTTGAAACGGTAATTCTCTCGCTTTCGAGCATAAGAGTCTTTACACCGAGAGCTTTTATGGCAGGCACAAGGCTTTTGCCCATACCCTTGGTTTCGAGAATTTCATCACAGGTTTTGATTTTATTACCTGCTGCCTCAATATATCGTGAGTCAGTGAGGAATACCGCCTTATCACCCGTAACAACAAGATAGCCGTTTGAAGAATGGAATGAAGTGAAGTAGCATATGTTTTCTTCACTCATAATAAGTGCAGCAGCATTATTTTCTTTAAGATATGCTTTAAGCTTATTAATCATATATATCAAACCTTTCGGGAATAGTTTAACCGATAAAAACGATAAAATCACCCAAAGGAAGCCCTCGGGTGATTTTCGTTAATTACTTAAATTTGCGCTTACGAGCAGCTTCAGACTTCTTTTTTCTTGCAACTGAAGGCTTTTCGTAATGTTCTCTTTTACGAACCTCCTGGATGATGCCATCACGTGAAGTCTGTCTCTTAAAACGTCTGAGAGCGCTGTCGAGTGACTCGTTCTCTTTAACTTTTACCTGACTCATTTATATTTCCCTCCCTTACCTGTTAGCAGGGGTTATTATTTCCATTAAGGATACGCCAATTATTATACAATATACTTTCCGTCTTGTCAATAGAAAATTGATAACAATAATGACATATTTCCCTAATTTTTTATTATTTTACAACAATATTAACGAGTCTGCCCTTTACATAGAGCTCTTTTACGATAGTTTTGCCTGCAATTTCCTCGGAAATCTTTGCATCGGCCTTTGCAAGAGCAATAGCATCTGCAGCATCAATGTCAGCTGCAACGCTGAGCTTTGCACGTACCTTGCCGTTTACCTGAGCGACGATCTCAACCTCAGCGTCGACGCATTTAGCTTCGTCATATGTAGGCCAGGGTGAAACTGCAAGCATATCACCGCCCATAAGAGCATTGATCTCTTCAGTTACGTGAGGAGCAAAGGGATTAAGAAGTGAAACAAAGGTTCTGAGCTCTTTCTTTGTGATTGAGCCGTAATCGTAAATCTCGTTAAGAAGTGTCATAAGAGCAGCAATTGCTGTGTTATATTTGAGAGTCTCGATATCGCTTGAAACTTTCTTGATTGCTCTGTTGAAGGGAGCTTCAAGCTTCTTTGAGTATTCTTCGCCATCTGTGAGGATAGTCTGAAGATTCCATACTCTGTCGATAAATCTCTTACAGCCCTTAACGCTGTCTTCTGACCAGGGAGCTGCCTTTTCATAGTCGCCCATAAACAGTACATAAGTACGAAGAACGTCTGCACCGAATGCGTCAACAACATCGTTGGGGTCGATAACATTGCCTCTTGACTTTGACATCTTTACGCCGTCAGGACCGAGGATGAGACCCTGAGCAGTTCTCTTTGCATAAGGCTCTGCTGTGGGTACCTCGCCGATATCGTAAAGGAACTTGTGCCAGAAGCGTGAGTAGATAAGGTGACGGGTTACGTGCTCCATACCGCCGTTGTACCAGTCTACCATACCCCAATACTTAAGCTTTTCCATATCTGCGAAATGCTCGTCATTTTTTGGGTCGATATATCTCAGGAAGTACCAGGATGAGCCTGCCCACTGAGGCATTGTGTCAGTCTCTCTCTTAGCAGCCTTGCCACACTTGGGACAAGTGCAGTTTACGAATGCATCAATCTTAGCAAGGGGGCTTTCACCGTCTGAGCCGGGCTCGAAGTTTTCAACCTTGGGAAGCTTGAGAGGAAGCTCATTATAGGGTACGGGAACGATGCCGCAGTGAGGACAGTGAACGATGGGAATGGGTTCACCCCAATAACGCTGACGGTTGAACGCCCAGTCCTTCATCTTATACTGAACACCCTTTTCACCGATACCCTGCTTCTCGAGCTCTTCGAGTACGCGTGCGATTGATGATTTTTTATCTGTGTAACCGTTGAGATAATCTGAGTTGACCATTTCGCCGTCGCCTGTGTAAGCTTCAACTGCGATGTCGCCACCCTTGATTACTTCGAT
>JAGBSR010000113.1 GCA_017631745.1 Clostridia bacterium
CGAAAAGGCAAAGCGTGAGGTTGACCAGACAATCAAGCAGGCAGGTGAAAGAGCCGTTATCGACGCAGGCGTCAACGGTGTACACAATGAGCTTGTCAAGCTTCTCGGTCGCCTTAAGTACCGTACCAGCTACGGTCAGAATATTCTTAACCACTCACTTGAGGTTTCTTACATTGCAGGTCTTATGGCTGCGGAGCTCGGTGTTGATGTGAAGCTTGCAAGACGCGCAGGTCTTCTCCACGATATCGGTAAGGCAGTTGACCGTCAGCAGGAAGGCTCACATATTGAGCTCGGTGTAGAATACGCTAAGAAGTATAAGGAAAATGATATCGTACTTAACGCTATTGAAGCTCACCATGGTGACGTTGAGCCCAAGAGCATTATCGCTTGTCTTGTTCAGGCTGCAGATGCTATCTCAGCTGCAAGACCCGGTGCAAGAAGAGAAAATCTTGAAAACTACATCAAGCGTCTTAAGACTCTTGAAGAGCTTTCAGAATCCTTCAAGGGCGTTGAAAAGGCTTTTGCTATTCAGGCAGGCCGTGAGGTTCGTATCATTGTTAACCCCGACGCTATCAGCGATGACGAGATGACAATTGTTGCAAGAAACATCGTTGAAAAAATCGAGCAGGAGCTTGAATATCCCGGTCAGATTAAGGTTAATCTCATCCGTGAGACAAGAGCAACTGACTTCGCAAAATAATAAATTAAGAGTTGCGTCTTTTGATGCAACTCTTTTTTTGAGGAATGTTATATGATTATTTACGAAGATAAGGAATTGGTAGTTTGCATAAAGCCTAAAGGTGTGTTATCGCAGGCAGGTAAAGAGGGACAGAAAAGTATGATTGATATTCTCTCGGCTGAGTGCGACTGTGAGATTTATCCTGTGCACCGCCTTGATAAAGAGGTGAGTGGAATTATGGTTTATGCAAAAACTAAATCGTCAGCTGCAGACCTTAGCGCTCAGGTAAGCAATCGCGAAATGGAAAAGCACTACATTGCCACAACTGAAAAGTCTACTCTTGACAGTGAGGGTGTGATGGAAGACCTGCTCTATTTTGACAAAGGAAAGAACAAATCCTTTGTGGTGAAAAAAGAGCGCAAGGGTGTCAAGAAAGCCATTCTTGAATATAAAGAGATTTCATCTGATGAAGCTTATTCGAGTTTTCTTGTAAGGCTTCTTACAGGCAGGACTCATCAGATAAGAGTGCAGTTTGCTTCGAGAAAGCACCCCTTAATTGGTGATAGAAAGTATGGCTCAAAGCTTAACTGCGATATCGGATTAGTTTCTTGCTTTATATCTTTCAGACATCCTAATACTAAAGAGATAATGGAATTCACACATCCTGATTACAAATAAAAAGATATAGCGGAGAGGTTTTTCTCCGCTATTTTTTTAGGCACAGGTAACGGTTGGGAGGCGGCTCCATTGCCGAAGGTCGTTCGGCACGAGGACGCTTAGCGTCCTCGAAAAGCACCGTAGGTGCTTTTATGGAGCCGCCGCACTACCGTCACCGCCACCAGAATAAAAAAGGAAGCCGAAGCTTCCTTTAAATTTACTTATTCTTATTATAGATAACCATCAGACCCTTGAGAAGCAAATCCTCATCAACAATGATATCGCTCTTGCAAAGAGGCACAACCACCGTTGAAAGTCCGCCGGTAGCAACAACTGTGCACTTTTCGCCTAAGGACTCGTTGATGCGCTCAATAAGTCCGTCAAGCATACCTGCATTGCCGTAAAGAAGACCGCTTTTAATGCAGTCAACAGTGTTACTTCCGATAACCTTTTTAGGCTTTTCCAAAGCGATTTTACTCAACTGCGAGGTTCTGTTGATAAGTGCATCATGTGAAATCGCAAGACCCGGTACAATCATACCGCCGATATATTCTTTTTTGCTGTTGATTACTGATACAGTTGTAGCGGTACCCATATCAATGATAATCATTGGCGCACTGTATTCATTAAGTCCGGCAACAGCATCAACTACAAGATCACTGCCGAGCTGACTCGGATTATCAATAACAATGCTCAGTCCGGTCTTTATTCCCGGGCCGATAACAAGCACCTTAGTGCCGATGAATTTTTCAATAGCTGCCTTGACTGTGTTTGTCACTGCAGGTACAACTGACGAAATAATTGCGCCGGTTACTGTCTTCGGGTCAATGCCGTACATATCAAAGGCTGTTTTTATTGTTGCGGCATATTCAAGAAGTGTTGCTGTGTGGTTAGTTGAAAGTCTTTCTCTTAGTATGATTTTGTCATCATTGAAACAGCCGAGAACGATGTTTGTATTTCCTATATCAATTGCTAAAATCATATCAGTCACCTCACTTGATTGCCTTTGCTTTGTAAAGAGCTGAGCCTACTGCGCCTGTGATAAGAGTGGAAGCAATCATTTCAAAAACTGCATTTATACCCACGAAGGTGCAAATGAAAACGATAATATTTCTGCCGGCGATGAGCTCCTTCATATAGTCTGTGTTGCCGAAAAGCAAAATAAGAGCCGACATAAAAAATACTGTGTTAAGAAAAGCTGCAAGGAAGCCTGTTATAAAACAGGCAGTTTTCTTGCCGATTTTTTTTGCCAAGTACTTGTGAATAAAGCCTATAACAAGACCTACGAGCAAACGGGGGAGAAAACGCTGAATAAATGTGAGCAAGGGGTTTATACCGAAGGTTATAACGCCCATAGCGCTTGTACCGCCAATGCCAATACACTGCAGAAAGCTGGTCAGTCCGAAGATAGCTCCGATAACTGCCCCTCCTGTAGGACCGAGAGCAACAGCAGCAATTCCCATAGGAATTACATTAAGTGTGATAGCCAGCACGCCGATGTTAAGATATCCCAGGGGAGTACACGATAATATGACCATTACCGCCGCCAGAAGTCCTAACAAGGTCAGCTGTCTGACATCTGTTTTATTTCGTTTTTTTGCCATAAAAATGACCTCCTTGTTATTATTCTCCATAAGGGAGATACAATACAACTTCAGTATAGCACATTTTTTTTCACTTGTATATATCTTTTTTTGCTCTTTTGTGATATACTCTTATTTGTAAACTAAACTTTTTATTCAAAAGGAGCTCAGTTATGCTTAAAGGAAAGACAGTTGTTTTGGCAGTAAGCGGAAGCATTGCGGCATATAAAATTGCTAATCTTGCAAGAATGCTTAAAAAGCTTCACTGCAATGTGACAGTGATGATGACACAGAATGCCACCAATTTTATAAATCCCATAACCTTTGAAACTATAACAGGCAACAAGTGCCTTGTTGATACCTTTGACCGTAATTTCCAATACAGTGTTGAGCATGTTGCTCTTGCAAAGCAGGCAGATGTAGTGCTTCTTGCTCCCGCATCAGCAAATGTTATCGGCAAAATTGCTTACGGTATTGCTGACGATATGCTGACAACAACAATTATGGCTTGCCCGTGCAAAAAGATTGTTGCTCCTGCTATGAATCATAATATGTATCACAACCCCATAGTGCAGGAAAACATCGAAAAGCTCAGACGTTATGACTATGAGATTGTCGCTCCTGACAGCGGTATGCTTGCCAACGGTGATATGGGTGACGGCAGAATGCCTGAAGAAGGTGTATTGCTCGAATATATCTTAAAGGAAATTGCTTTTGAAAAGGATTTAGCAGGCAAAAAGGTGCTTGTTACTGCAGGCGCAACCCGTGAAGCAATTGACCCCGTACGTTTTATAACTAACCACTCGAGCGGCAAAATGGGCATTGCCTTAGCCAAGGCTGCAATGCTCAGAGGCGCAGAGGTGACACTTGTTGCAGCTCACACCGATGTTGCGTACCCTAAGTTTGTCAAGACCATTACCGTTATTTCTGCAGAGGATATGTTCAATGCCGTAACAGAGAATATGGCTGAGCAGGATATTATCATCAAGGCGGCTGCAGTGTCCGATTACACACCTGTAAGCGTTGCCGACAGCAAGCTCAAAAAGAAAGACGGAGACATGACAATTGAGCTCAAGCGCACAAAGGATATTCTTAAGTATCTTGGCGAAAACAAAAAAGGGAGTCAGTTCATCTGCGGCTTTTCAATGGAAACCGACAATGTTATTGAAAACTCAAAGGCTAAGCTTGAAAAGAAAAACTGCGATATGATTTGTGCAAATTCTCTTCGTACCGCCGGTGCAGGCTTTGGCACGGACACTAATGTGCTGACAGTTATCACAAAGGATAAAGAGGTTGCATTTGAGCTTATGAGCAAGCAGGAGCTTGCCCACAAGATTCTTGATGAAATTATGGCAAAATAAAAAAAATAGAGCCGTTACGTGAGTATCGGCTCTTTTGATTGATATAAAAACTTTAAAATTGTTTCTGGTTAAACACTGACAGGATTTCAGCTTTGGGATATTCAGATAAACAGTGCTCGATAATTGCTTTATCTTTGCTTATAAGTAAAGTCCACGAACTGTCAGAAGGAATGATTTCCAATGAAGATAAAGGATGTTGCAAAGAAACAGGATTATTATAATAGCTGTTGCAATCTCTGGCTGACGGCAAAGGAAATTTTAATATTTCGTCTAAAGGAATATCTTTGTCAAAGCCGCAAAGAACTCCCCATATCCATTGAAAATCTTCTTTTGCAACTAATTTAGTCAGTTCATCCCCTGATAGCCAACAGTATTTCTGATTAAATAATTGCTCGATTTCTGTATTCCGAGGATAACACTCACAGTCTGATATCAACCAATTGTATTGAGTTTGCTTATTTTTTATTGCCTGAAATACGGTGCTCATATAAGTATAATGTTCATAGATATTTCTATCTATCAAACCATATATCATTTTGAATCCTCCTTTGCGGTTATGCAAAATAAAATCATTATTATGCGCATAGATGTTCCCTTAGCTGAAAGCAAAACAATATTCAAAAAGCCTTGAATTGTTGAACAATTCAAGGCTTTTTGTTGGCGGAGAAGAGGAGACTCGAACTCCTGCGCCGGTTACCCGACCTACGCCCTTAGCAGGGGCGCCTCGTCACCAACTTGAGTACTTCTCCAAAGCGGTGTCGTTGTTTTACGACTATAAAAAAAAGTGGCGGAGAGAGTGGGATTCGAACCCACGGTACGCAGGACGTACGACGGTTTTCAAGACCGTTCCGTTATGACCACTTCGGTATCTCTCCGTATTTGCCTAATGATATTACCACATACAAAGGCGATTGTCAAGCCTTTTTTTAAAAAAATATTTATTTTATCATTTACAAAATATTATGAGAATGATATAATAATAAAAAAATCAAAGGAGATACATATTATGGTAATTCTTGTAACCATTCTCAGAGGCTTTATTTCGGCAATTCTTACTCTGACAACAATAGTTATGCCTTGGCTTGTCGGTGATATCACTGCTCCTCAGGCACCACTTGACAGTGAAAACTGTCTGCTCAACTTTGCTACAGTATCAGACCTTCACTCTACAACAAAAGAGGATAACGAGTTAAATTCATTCCTTTTCGATCTAACCATTCCTCTTATTTTCCCAGATTTCGAAGCAGCTGAAGAAAAGTATGACGCTTTTGTAATGGTTGGTGATAACACAGACGACGGCTATGACAGACAGTGGGCTAAGCTCGAAAAGGATATGGCTCAGTATGACCTTGCAGATGAAATTCTTATTGCTGCAGGTAACCACGACACCTGGACTGAAGGCGAAGACGGCAGAACATCCAAGGGTCTTTTCATTCAGTATAACAGAAGAATCGCAAACAGAGTAGTTGGTAATCTTTATTATTCCACAGAAATCAACGGCTATCCCTTTATTGTACTTTGCAGCGAGGATGATGGCGTAAACGGATACTTCAGCGACGAACAGATCAAGTGGCTCAAGAAGGAGCTTAAAAAGGCTGCAGAAAAGGATCTGCCTATTTTCGTTATCTGCCATTGGCCCTTAAATCAGACTCACGGCCTTCCCGTTTCATGGGGTGAGGATGACTATGACGATATGACAGGCGGTATGGGTGAACAGAGCGAAAGAATCGAAAAGCTTCTCAAGAAGTACGACAATGTATTCTTAATCAGCGGACACATTCATGCAGGTCTTTCAAACGCTGATACCGAAGGCAGAACAGGCTATCAGAGCGTTGAATCAGACGGCTCATTCCACAGCATCAACCTTCCTAGAGTTAATGCTATTCAGGGTATCGGCGACTTTATGATAGGCTACGGCTACATATTTGAAGTTTACGAGGACAGAGTTGAAATCAGAGCAAGAAACCACGCCCTCGGTATCTGGAATCCCAAATATAATTACACAATTGAATTAGTATAAGCTTATAATAATGTGCAGAGGATTCGCGTCGGCGTTTCCTCTGTTTTTTATTCGGCTGAGTACCCTTAACACGGGTTTAATGTATTAATTTGTAATTTTATACCAAAAACTCATTGGTTGATTTGTATAAAAATTGAATTGACAGTTAAAAAGTTTTGTAATATAATAAACATTACAATTATAAGTGTAACTATAATTACCAATTCAATATGCCCGATAGCTTAAAGTAGAGCGTTGATTACAAAGGGCCGGTGCAATTCCGACAGGGGCAATATAAATCAAGAGAGGTATAAAACCATGTACGAAGACAAAACACTCAAATGTAAGGAATGCGGGGCTGACTTTATTTTCACCGCTGGCGAGCAGGAGTTCTATGCTGAAAAGGGTTTCCAGAATGAACCTCAGCGTTGCAGAGACTGCCGTAATGCTCGTAAAAACGCAGCAAGACCTGCGCGTGAAACTTTCACAGCTACTTGCGCACGTTGCGGTGGCGAGGCAATCGTTCCTTTCAAGCCCACAGAGGGCAGAGATGTTTTCTGCAATGAATGTTTTGCAAAAATGAAAGAAGAAAACGCATAAGTTGATTATATATACTGAATGTGATGCCGGGAAAGGAATTTCCCGGCTTTTTCTTTTGTGCATAACAACTAAACACAATTGCATCAAATGATAATCTTATACAAAGATTATTAACAAATTTTGCATATAGTTGCAAAGCTGCTGTAATAAGTATACAATAATTAAAAAAGAATAAAAGGAGAGAATTATATGAGAACAAATTTTTTACTGAAAATAGTGGGCTTCATACTCGCTATGATAACTCCCTTGCTATCTTTTGTCTGCATTGATGTGACGGAGCCTTTTGACAAGGAAATCGAAGTGGCAATGGAAAAAGCAGGCGGTTATATCAAAGGTGTATGCCATGCCGAGCCTGATTATGAGCTTATCACAGATGCCAACATCGGCTGGTTCCGTGACGACATTCCTTTCCCCTATGACGAAGACGGCAACCTCAGCAAAAGCTATATAGCTTGGAAGGAATATGCTCAGGGATATGCTGACCACGGTATCAAGATTTTCGGTGTAACACCTTATCCCGAGGACTTCATCGAGTACGGCCTTGATCCCAGAGACCCTGCCAACAAAGAAGCTATCCAGGATATTGCGCGCTTTTATGTAAATGACCTTCAGGGCATCGTAGGTGCTTTCCAGGTAACAAATGAAATGGGCGTTGACCGTTTTACATATCCTCTTACAATGGAAGAGGCCCGCGATTTCATCGGCATACAGCTTGAGGCAATGTACCCCGAAAGAGGAGATATTCTTATCGGCTATAACCTCACAGCTCAGTCTCTTATTCCTAAGGTGCTTCCTCTGATGATGCGCAAGTATCACAAGTACTGCGACTATGTGGGCATGGATATTTATATGGGTTGCTTTGAACCTATAATGAAAAACGCAAATCTTGTTATTCCTATTCTCGGTCTTATCAGACAGCTTACAGGCAAGCCCGTAATTCTTTGCGAGTTCGGTTATATCGGTCTCGGTGAGCCTAAGAGCGACGCTGAGAAAAAAGCAATTCTTCAGCAGTACGGTTATAACTCAGAAGAAGAAGCAAGAGCAAACATTGACGATTTTATAAGCAATCTTCCCGAAGACCTTAGAAAAGAGTTTGA
>JAGBSR010000114.1 GCA_017631745.1 Clostridia bacterium
CGAAAAAGCATACTACACAATCCACTATTTTCCCTTCGGAACAGTCGATATGTCCTACAATGAAAGTGACGGATTTAACATCGAAAAACAACTGACCAAGCTATCATAAACACAAACAGCAGACTACAAAACAAGTAGTCTGCTGTATTTTTTCAGTTGGCGCGGGAAGAAAGTTTTTACTTTATCCCAACTTTATCGTGCAATTCCAAATTCCGCATTCCGAATTCCTAATTCAATCAGTCGTCTTCTCTGTTCGGGAAGAGTGTTGCCTTGATTGATGCAGGTGAAAGCGCCTTCTTTAAGTGTCCGAGAGTTCTGTCGATTCTCACTTTAAGAGGAGGATCCCACTCTCTTTCATCAGCAGGTGTGATGCCGATTTCCTTAAGGTAGGGAATATCGTTTCTGAGTCTGATTTTAAAGTCAGCGTAGTTTGCGTTTTCGGGTGTTACCCAACCTCTCTCGCCTACAGCAATCATTCTCGGGAAGCACATGTAGCACATCTTGCCGAAGTCCTCAATATACTCTGTCCAGATAGGTGTCTCTACACCGAGAACGCCCTTTCTGCCTTTGCTGTCAAGTTTCTTGAGATAAGGCTCATAAGTATATGTCTTCTTGAGAGGAGTCATACCGTAGGGATAGTCGAGATAGTAATGGTAGAAATCTTCAATAATGATTTTACCGCCCTGATTTGCATAAGCTTCACTCTTGTGAGCTCTGTCCATCCAGTCGCAGATAATGCAGTCTCCGTCGAGAATACCTGAGTTAAGGCTTTCGTTCCAAGCGAGTACTTCTTTGCCCTTTGATTTAAGATAAGCTATGATTCTGTTTGCAAAGTAGCCCTGAAGCTCTTCAACGCTATTAAGGTGTTCGTCTTTGATTCTCTGCTGACACTTTTCGCAGTTGCACCAACGGGCCTTGGGAGCCTCGTCACCGCCGATATGTATGTATTTGCATGGGAATAATTCTGCAACTTCATCGAGAATACCGAAGCAGAAATCAAAAACCTCTTCCTTACCTGCACAAAGGATATTCTTGAAAATACCGCCTGTTGTTTCAAGCGGAATCTGCACACCTCTGCAGGAAAGCTCAGGGTACGATGAAACGATAGCTGTAACATGACCGGGCATATCAATTTCGGGCACAACCTCAATAAATCTTTCTTCGCAGAAGTTCACGATATCTCTGATTTCGTCCTTGGTGTAGTAACCGCCGTATTTTTCCATATTTGGCGAGCCGAAGCCGTGGCAATCTCTCCAGGAGCCTTTTTCGTTGAGAAGAGGATATTTTTCACTTTCCATTCTCCAGCCCTGGTCGTCGCAGATATGCCAATGGAAGATATTGAACTTATATCTTGCAGCAGCTTCGATATACTTTTTGATTTCATCAACACTCTGCATATGACGTGATGAGTCTATCATAAAGCCTCTGTAAGGAAACTCGGGAGCATCCTTTATAACACAGTGGGGCACCTTACCCATATTTTTAATCTGTTCAAGGGTTTTCATAGCATAAAACTTGCCCTTTTCACCTTTTGAGATAACCTCAACGCCCTCGGCATTGATAACGATGCCGTACGCCTCATCACCGTAGCTGTCATCGGCAGTGTACTTAACGGCAGCTAAATCAATATAGCTCTCTCCGCCGGTATAGTCAACCTTATTAATTCTCGGAATTACATTCAGAATCATATTTTCACCCTCCTGAATAAATTATATTTCCTCCGCTTAATTATACTTTATCCTTTGAAATATTTCAATAGCCGCAGGAATATTAATTACTATTAATTTTCTTGCGGAGTTTTGCCAATGTACAGTATTATCAATCTTCTTTGCGGCATCGGCCTTTTTCTTATTGGTATGACCTTTATGAGTGAATACACTACCGAAGCCTTCGGCGAAAAATTAAAGGATATTCTTTCAGCACTGACAAAAAATAAATTCAGCGGTGTGCTGACCGGGCTTACTGTTACGGGCATCATTCAGAGTTCCTGCGCAACAACAGTGACTGCCGTGTCTTTTGTCAATGCAGGTATTCTGTCGCTGTCAGGCGCCGTGGGTATTGTTATGGGAGCCAATATCGGCACCACCGTCACCAGCCTGATTATCGCCTTCAACTTCTCGGATATTGCTCCCGTCGCCGTCTTTTTCGGCACAATCTTGAAGATGTTTTCCAAAAAGCGGAAAATTCAGGCAGCAGGTATGATTACAGTGGGCTTCGGGCTGCTTTTTATTGGTCTGAACACTATGTCCTCATCATTTGAGGCGTTAAAAGACAACCCGGATTTTCTTTATTTTATCTCAAAAACCGACGGCAAACTTCAAGGAGTGCTGACAGGTTTTATAATGACAGCAATTATGCAAAGCTCCTCCGCTACCGTGGGGATTCTTCAGGCTCTTTCCATGCAGAAGCTCATTCCTGTCACCACAGCCTTTTATATAATTTTAGGTCAGAACATCGGTGCTGTTATTCCCGTCATAATTTCATCAGCAGGCACATCAAAAACCGCCAAGCAGGTTTCTGTTATCCATCTGCTTTTCAATATCGTCGGCACGGTGATTTTTTTGGCAGCTATGGAGCTTATTCCCTTTGCAGATATTTTTTCCTTTGCAACAAATGACAGTATGAAGATTTCTCTTTTCCATATTGTGTTCAATATAATTTCCACTCTTCTGCTATTACCGTTTTCCGATTTACTGCTTAAAATCAGTGAATTGCTCACACCGTTTTTTCTCTTTTACAGAAAAGAAAAATAGCCCTGTAATCATCCGGGTTTTTCCTCTAATTTCGTAAAGTTATTGATAAAAATACTAAGATTTCGCTATTTTTTTATACAGCTTAACAAAAATGAAAAAAATCAGAAATTCCCATTCAAAAAACATAAATTTTGTTGTATAATAGATTCGTGAAAATTTAAAGATCAGGAGATATAATTATGAGCAAAAGAATTTACGAAGGATGGGAAGGTTTTGAACACGGAACCTGGGTCAATGAAATCAACTTAAGAAGCTTCATCAGACACAATTTCACACCCTATGACGGCGACGAATCTTTCCTTGAAGACCCCACAGAAGACACTCTCGAATTATGGGATCAGGTATTAGATTTAACAAGACAGGAACGTGAAAAGGGCGGCGTACTTGATATGGATACACATATCATTTCAACCATCACCTCACACGGTCCCGGTTACCTTAATAAAGATAAAGAAAAGATTGTCGGCTTCCAGACAGATAAGCCCTTCAAGCGCTCACTTCAGCCCTATGGCGGTATCCGTATGGCAGAGAAGGCTTGTGCAGACAACGGCTATAAAGTAGACCCCGAAATCAGTGAGTTCTTCAAGACACACAGAAAAACTCACAACGCAGGTGTATTTGATGCATATACTCCCGAAATGAGAGCTTGCCGTTCAAGCCACATCATCACAGGTCTTCCCGACGCATATGGCCGCGGCCGTATCATCGGTGACTACAGAAGAGTTGCTCTTTACGGTGTAGACAGACTTATCGAAGATAAAGCTGAACAGAAAGCAAGAACCCGTTCAGCTATGTATTCAGCTGTTATCCGTGACAGAGAAGAGCTTTCAGAGCAGATCCGTGCTCTTGAAGAACTCAAGACTATGGCTGCAAGCTATGGCTACGACATCTCAATGCCTGCAAAAGATACAAAGGAAGCTATTCAGTGGCTCTATTTCGGTTACCTTGCTGCTGTTAAAGAGCAGAACGGTGCTGCTATGTCACTCGGCCGTACATCAACCTTCCTTGATATCTACGCAGAACGTGATATCAAAAAAGGTAAGTACACAGAAAAAGAAATTCAGGAAATGGTTGACCATTTCATCATGAAGCTTCGTCTTGTTAAGTTTGCTCGTACACCCGAATATAACGCACTCTTCTCAGGCGACCCTCAGTGGGTAACTGAATCAATCGGCGGTGTAGCTATCGACGGCAGACACCTTGTAACAAAGATGTCATACCGTTACCTTCACACACTTCACAACCTCGGTCCCGCTCCCGAACCCAACCTCACAGTTCTCTGGTCAGTTAAGCTTCCCGACAACTTCAAGCGCTACTGTGCTAAGATGTCAATCGAAACCTCATCAATCCAGTATGAGAACGACGACCTTATGAGATTCACACACGGTGACGACTATGCTATCGCTTGCTGTGTATCATCAATGAGACTCGGTAAGGAAATGCAGTTCTTCGGTGCAAGAGCTAACCTTGCTAAGTGTCTTCTTTACGCTATCAACGGCGGTGTTGACGAAGTTACAAAGAAGCAGGTTGGTCCTGAATTCACACCCATCACATCAGAATATCTTGATTACGATGAGGTTATGAGAAAGTATGACGCTATGATGCGTTGGCTTGCAGAGGTTTACGTTAACACTCTTAACGTTATCCACTATATGCACGATAAGTACTGCTACGAAAGAATTCAGATGGCTCTTCACGATAAGAGCGTTACTCGTTGGTTCGCAACAGGCATCGCAGGTCTCAGCGTTGTAGCTGACTCACTTTCAGCTATCAAGTACGCTAAGGTTAAGGTTATCAGAGACGAAAACGGTCTTGCAGTTGATTACCAGGTAGAAGGCGACTTCCCCAAATTCGGTAACGACGACGACAGAGTTGACGAAATCGCTCACGATATCGTTCACCTCTTCATGGAGCATGTAAGAAAGAACCACACATACAGAAACAGTATCCCCACAACTTCAATTCTTACCATCACATCAAACGTTGTTTACGGTAAGGCTACAGGTTCAACTCCTGACGGCAGAAAATACGGTGAAGCTTTCGCTCCCGGTGCTAACCCCATGCACAGAAGAGATACTCACGGTGCTGTTGCATCACTCTCATCTGTTTCAAAGCTTCCCTTCATCGACGCTCAGGATGGTATTTCAAATACCTTCTCAATTATCCCCGGCGCCCTTGGTAAGGACGACAGAATTTTCGCAGGTGACATCGACGTTGATTGCATCGGCGGCGCTTGCAGCAACCCCACTCTCTTCGAGGGTCTTGATGCAGACAACATCGACTAAGTCGCAACAATAAATCAAAGGAGGTCATTTCAATGGCAGCAACACAGAGTCAGATTGACAATCTTGTTAACCTTTTAGACGGTTACGTTCAGAAAGGCGGACATCACCTTAATATAAACGTTTTCACAAAAGAAACTCTTCTTGACGCTCAGGCTCACCCCGAAAAGTATCCTCAGCTCACAGTAAGAGTAAGCGGTTATGCTGTTAACTTCATCAAGCTCACAAAAGAACAGCAGGACGAAGTTATCTCTCGTACATTCCACGACGAAATATAACTATGACCGGTTATATTCACTCCACTGAAAGCTTCGGCACTGTTGACGGCCCGGGTATAAGATTTGTAATCTTTATGCAGGGTTGTCCACTGAGATGCAAATTCTGCCACAACCCCGACACTTGGGAATTACGGCAGGGTACAGAAATGACCAGCGACGAGCTTATAGCTTTGTATATGAAAAACAAGGCTTTCTACACCAAGGGAGGTATCACCGTCACAGGTGGCGAGCCCTTGCTTCAGGTAGATTTTCTTCTTGAACTTTTCACCAAAGCTAAAGAAAACGGCATTCATACCTGCATCGACACTTCGGGTATCACCTATAACCCAAACAATGCAGAATATCATCAGAAACTAAGTGAGCTTATGAAGCTTACAGACCTTGTGATGCTTGACATCAAGCATATAGATTCAGCAAAGCATATTGACCTTACAGGTATGGACAACAAAAATGTTCTTGCTTTCGCTGAATTTGTTGACAGCTTCAGAACTGAAATTTGCATTCGTCATGTGGTTGTTGACGGCATTACGGACTCTACCGATGACCTTAAGGCTTTAGGCAGATTTATAGGTAAGCTTAAGCATCTTCGCTATCTTGATGTGCTTCCCTATCATACTATGGGAGTGAATAAATACCGCGAGCTTGGTCTGGAATATCCCCTCGAGGGTTTACAGCCAACAAGTCAGGTAAAAGCCGCAGAGTGTAAAAATCACATTCTGCAGGGCATAAGAGAAATCAGAATAAAATAACCTTTTC
>JAGBSR010000115.1 GCA_017631745.1 Clostridia bacterium
AGCTTGATGCGTGCCTTGCCGAATGTGAGAGCATGGTTGTTTTCATTCTGAATAGTCTGTCCCATTCTGCGGTAGAGATAGAACATCACACCCACAAACATAAGTGTCATCAGAAGGGTGGGAAGCATACTCGCCCAAAGGGAGCCGTTTGAGCCCTTTTCATAGTTATACTTGATTTTTGAATCGGGATTTTCGATATTGTACTCAGTTACATAGTTATGCACATCGTTGAGGAAAATCTCAACATTGGGTACTACATAAGTAAGCTTTTCATCATTGCCGTTTAACTTATATTCAAGTGAACCGCTTGAAAGATTAAGGGCATATTCAGTTACCTGAGCACTTCTGAACTGCTCAACAATCTCGTAGTACTTAGGTGCATCTTTTTTATTCTGTGTACCCATAAAGGATGCGATGACAACGACGAGTAAAACGGGCACAATAATATAAAGAAGATTGCCCCATTTACTCGGCATACCGCCTGGTGCCTTTATGGGTTTGTTGTTATTTTGGTTATCCAATATATATTCACTCCTAATCTGTTAAAAGGCTCAGCCACCGTAAACCTCGGGCTTAAGGATACCTACATAAGGCAAGCCTCTGTAATTTTCGTCAAAATCAAGACCGTAACCGACAACAAAAGCATTAGGTATAGTCTTTCCGACATAGTCGAGAGGAAGGTCAACTCCCTCAGCTCGTCTTTCGGGCTTATCAAGAAGACTGCAGCAGCTTACGCTCTTTGCACCGTCCTGAAGCATTTTTTCTGTTACTCTCTGAAGAGTTCTGCCGGTGTCAAAAATATCTTCAACAACCACAACATCATATTCATCAAGGTGGTCTATTTCGCTTCTGACCTCTACCTCACCTGCTGACTCGGTTGAGCCTGAAAGATAGCTCTTTGCTCTGAGAAACTCAATTTTAAAGGGAATTGAAATATTTCTCATAAGATCGGCCATAAAGCAGACCGAGCCCTTAAGCACACAGACAAGAAGGAGATTTTTATCTTTATAATCTTCGCTTATCTGCTTGGAAATGCGTGATACTATTTCTGCAATTTCTTCTTCACTTAAAAGGATTTCTTTTATATCCTTATGCATAACTTTAACCTTCCTTTTTTATTATCAGAACATTTTTAGAATTTATATCGGGAAGATATTTCCCGTCTGTGCCGATACCTTCAATCCAGAGAATATTTTCACCGTCTCTGAGCACCGCAATGCTGTTTCGCACTGCAGAGGGTATCTTTTTTTCATTGAAGAGCTTTTTAAGAGTTTTGGTGTTACTTCTTTTTTTATCGTAAAATCTGTCGCCGTCGCGGCGGGAAGACATTATCAGCTCACCCTGAAGCTTATCCGCGTCAAAAGAGTTTTTGTCTTTGTACCCTGCCGATGATTTTTCAATGATATATCTTCCGTAGGGTGTGTCAAATGTGCCGTTTTCGCTTTTGCAGAGCCATTTTTCACACTGCTTATCTTCACCCTTGGCGCACATTATACCACCGCCGACAACAATATACAAGTCCTTTGAAATTTCAATCTTGCCCTGACCGCTTATAACAGCTTCATCAAGCAGGTCGATATGTCTCTTTTCAACATCCTTGCTCATATAAGAGCTGAGTATATCTGCAAGCGCTCTTCGTCTGAGAGCACTTTCACAGAAGATAAAATCACAAATATTATATCCGTCAGCTGTCCTTGCCCTTCTGAGCAAAGCATCTTTCTGACTTTCAAGATATTCGTTTTCAGTTCTGAGGGTTTCAAGAGTGCCCGAAATTGCATTTTCAAAGCTCTCATTAATCTTGCTGAAAGCAGGAATAATATTATGTCTGATGTAATTTCTCGAATAATCGTCTGAGAGATTGGTACTGTCCGTAACATATGCGATCGAATTTTCTTCACAGTAGTCTTCGATTTCTTTACGGGTACACTCAATAAGAGGTCTGATAATATTACCGCGCTTTGCAGGTATTCCGCAAAGACCTTTGGTACCTGTACCTCTGATAAGATTGAACATCATAGTCTCAATTGAATCTGACAGAGAATGTGCAGTTGCTACTGCATCACAGCAAGCAGCGTTAAAGCACTCATAGCGCTTGATTCTGCCGCATTCCTCCTCCCCTATACCCATTTCTTTGGCAAGAGTGGGGATATCGACAGAATACACAAGACACTCAACACCGAGAGTCTCACAAAAAGCTTCAACAGCCATCTGGTCGCGAAGAGCTTCTTGGCCTCTGATATTGTGATTGAGATGCACAGCTTTGATGATTATACCATATTCATCCTTTAATTTACTTAAAATTTCCAACAGACACATTGAGTCCGCACCGCCTGAAACACCGACAGCAAGACTCTTGACATCTGCGAGCAAATTATATTTTTCAATGGTTTTTCTGACTTTACATATCATTTCTGATCTGCTCCAGGTTTGAGAACAATGTGTAGTCGCCGTTCCAAGCAACCTCAACTGTGGTTGTGGGACCGTGACGGTTTTTGGAAATGATGAACTCAGCCTTGTTGATGGGTGATCTTTCCTCGGGAGGCTGTTCATCCTTTTCGCCTGCATAGTATTCGTCTCTGTAAAGCATGATAACTATGTCAGCATCCTGCTCGATTGAACCCGATTCACGAAGGTCAGACAGCTGAGGCTTGTGGCTCTTGCCGCGGCCTTCGGTTGATCTTGCAAGCTGAGCAAGCACAACAACGGGAATATTAAGATCTTTAGCCATAAGCTTGAGATTTCGTGTGATTTCAGAAACCTCCTGCACACGGCTTTCAACTCTGCCGCCGCTTTTCATAAGCTGAAGGTAGTCAACAAAAACAGCATCAACATCACG
>JAGBSR010000116.1 GCA_017631745.1 Clostridia bacterium
AATAAAAAAATTTCAAAAAAAGGGTTGACATTTAATAAATCTTGTAATATAATATGCAAGCACCAATGAGGTGCGGTTATGTGGCGGTATAGCTCAGTTGGCTAGAGCATTCGGTTCATACCCGGAGTGTCGTAGGTTCAAGTCCCACTGCCGCTACCAACTTAGTAAGATAAAGAGTGCGTGATAACGTGTCCGCCTCTTTCACATATATGGCCCGATGGTCAAGCGGTTAAGACATCGCCCTTTCACGGCGGGAACACGGGTTCGATTCCCGTTCGGGTCACCAAAAAATCCCTTTTGCAAATGCAAGAGGGACTTTTTTTACTTTACAGTGGTGATTTTACACCACCAACGCAATCCTTGCCACTATCTGTCTTATAATATCTTCTATATCTGCATCTTCATCTATCCTTTCCCAAAAAGCTTTTGCTGTGGGTGAAGGATTTTTTCTTGCCTGAGTTATGGCAAACAGAATTTCTCTTTCAACCTCCTCGGGACTTACTGAGTGATTAGCTGCTATTTTTTCATAAATGCTTTTCATTTTAATTTTTCCTTTCTTGTGTTGTTGTGACTATGTTATACCATATCTTGTATGTCGAATTTAGTTGAAGTATAGATGCAAATGAAAAAATTTGATTTTTGCAGTAAAATTTATAAATATAGTGTCACTCTTTAAATGAAAATAGCATATTAATTAAAACTAAGCCGAAAGGTGATGCAAGGTGTAAAAGTGAGGCGTATTTCCCCATCTCACCAGCCTGACGAATAGGTTGGTAATCACTTGACCAAAAAGAAGAAAAATGAAATAGGCGTGGAAGTCGTAGTTTTTTATAAGCCTTTCTCGCTCTCCAATAATATAAAAATAAAAAGGCAACCTTAATTAAAAGATTGCCTTAATTTTATTGTTGTGGCAGGGCTTCGCCCCACACCCCACGAGCTTTTGTAAAAGCTCGCCAAAACTTTAGTTATTGTTTAACTTATGCTTTGTCAGCGCAACCGAGAACTGTTTCAATCTTGTGTGAAACAACACCTTCAATAGCATTTCTTGCAGGTGTAAGGTACTGTCTGGGATCGAAGTGCTTGGGATTTTCTACGAAGTGCTTACGAAGAGCAGCTGTCATAGCAATACGGATATCTGAGTCAACGTTGATCTTGCAAACAGCCATTGATGCAGCTTCACGAAGCATATCCTCGGGGATACCGATAGCATCGGGCATTTCGCCGCCGAATTCGTTGATTGTCTTAACGTCATCCTGGTTAACTGATGAAGCACCGTGAAGAACGATGGGGAAACCGGGAAGCTTTTCTTCAACTTCCTTAAGGATGTCGAAACGAAGCTGGGGCTTCTGGCCGGGCTTGAACTTGTAAGCACCGTGGCTTGTACCGATAGCATTAGCAAGTGAGTCAACACCTGTTCTTGTAACGAAATCGTAAACCTGAGCGGGATCTGTGAAGTTAGCATCTTCTTCGCTAACGTTAACGTCGTCTTCGATACCTGCAAGCTGACCAAGTTCGCCTTCAACAACACAGCCGTGTGCATGAGCGTAGTCAACAACCTGCTTTGTAAGAGCAACGTTTTCTTCATAAGGAAGGTGTGAGCCGTCGATCATAACTGATGTGAAGCCGCCGTCGATGCAAGCCTTACATGTTTCAAAGTCGGGGCCGTGGTCGAGGTGAAGAGCGATGGGAAGACCTGTTTCTTCTGCAGCAGCCTTAACCATAGCTACAAGGTAGCCGTGAGCAGCGTACTTTCTTGCACCTGCTGATACCTGAAGGATAACGGGAGCGTTGTGCTTCTTAGCAGCTCTTGTGATACCCTGGATGATTTCCATGTTGTTAACGTTGAAAGCACCGATAGCGTAACCGCCCTTGTATGCATCTTCAAACATTTTCTTTGTTGTTACTAATGCCATAGTAGATAACTCCTTTATAATAAATAAATTTATTTACTTGATTGAAAGTATACTCTTTTAACAGTATCTTGTCAAGACTTGATTGATTTGCCTGCTCTTATACGGGTGTATACTGAAGAGCGAAGCAGTGTGAACGGATACGGCCTTCCATAACCTTGATTCTGAAATCGTTACCTGTGAGTACCATACCACCGACATTGATAGTTGAAACATAACCCACATCTTCTCTTACAGCCTGGTCGTGAGTGAGGATTGTAAGCCAGGTTGATGGGTCGCCTGAAAGGTTGACCTTAAGGTCGCTGTTTGATTCAATGAGAGCCTTGAGGTCGTCACTTGTGATGGTATAAACTGACTTGAAGTCATCATCGAGATAATCACCGTAGCTCTTTCTGCCACCTGCGAGGTATGAAACATGAGTTTCTGAGTTTTTGCCCCACACATTGTAATATGATGTGGTTTTACCTGCGCTCATTGCATGGAAGGGAGTAAGAGCAACATCTTTACCGTTTGCGATATAGAAGCCCTTATCCATAACATCGTCAACAACGCTGTAAATGGCCGGTGACGGAGTGGATGTGCCGTAAGCGTGAGCATCAGCTTCTAATTTATATTTATTGTATTTTGCAAAGGTGTAGATAGCCACACACTGAGCCTTGAGAGCTTCTGTATGGAAGGATGAACCCATTTCAGCTTCGAGAGCCTTTGCAAGATAGTCTCTTGTGTCGTACTCCACACCTGAGTAGGTAATGGTTGAGGGATATTTATCGCCTGAAACGATTGATGTATTGGGGTCGTAGTAATAGTGAGAGAGAATTTCTGCCCAGGTCCAGCCCTGCTTTGCAAGATAGTCAGCACCTGTCTGGCTCATACCTACGCCGTGGCCGTAGCCGAAGACATAGAAGGTGAAAATGCCGTGGCTTGAGGGCTGAGGAGCAGCAGTTACTGTTGCGGAAATATCTGTGGCACCCTCTTCGGTGTTAGCGATAATGGGGCTCTGGTTTGTTGTGCCGAAGATATCATCCGAGGATGTAGGCTGAGTCGGCTGAGTAGTAGAAGTGGAAGGCAGAGTCGGAATTGTGGTTGTGGGCTCGTCGTCGCCTACCATATTGAATACAAGCACAATGGGAATAATAATTGCAAGAAGAAGACCTGCAATAATACCGATCATTTTCGGAGTAACAACGATAGGCTCTTTCTTTTGGGGAACTTCGGGAGCTGCTTCTGCCTGAGCCTTTCTCTTTTCAGAGCGAAGCTTTTTGCATACCATATCTGAAAGAAGAGTAACAGCGTGGGGAAGCATAATTGAAAGACTGTTTGAGTCGCTGATATTGATTTTCTTTGCGCCTGCTGTCTGAGAGTCAACAACTGCGGCAAAGGCGTAATAAACAATATTGCCCTCTTCGTTGTAGGATGAGTAAATATCAGATACGGCACCGCCGAAATCTGCACCTACACTCAGCATTGCATCTCTTGCCTTTGCAATAACCGCGGCAGATTCGTTTTCGTCGCTGTCAGCCTCGTTCTTTTCTACATCGGCAAATTTGATTGTATCTGTGAGATAGTCAACCTTATCATAAAGATTGTATATCCACATAGTTGCCTCGCCGGTGCTCAGAGCAATAGTCTTTTCGTTATCATATAACACATTGACCATATCTGTTACGGCGGGGATAAGATCAAAGTCGGGCATTACAATTTCGCCCTCAACGCCCATTTCGGCAAGAGATTCCTCTCTTGTGATAATCTGGTCAATAAGAATTTCAATCATTGAGTCAACTCTTGAAAAGTCAAGAGGAAGGCAGGTAAGTCTGCCGCCTGACACGAGAGTTGAAAAGCCGCTGTAAAGTCCGTCGCCGCTTAAAAGAGTGATAGCTCCGATGGGTGAAAGGCTGTGAGCTTCCATATCGGCATCGTTTTCCTCTGAGTTTTTTGCAATAGCTTCGGCGATGGAAGAATTCTGTGCGCCCTGAAGTGAAAAGTAAGGAATAAGAGCACCCTTGACAGCAGTGAAATCAATATTTTCTGCCGCAATAATTACGTGGTC
>JAGBSR010000117.1 GCA_017631745.1 Clostridia bacterium
CATAATTGCCGCAATGCCTGTCGCTGAGGCTATGCATCTGAGGGATGCATCTCTTTATACAAGCATCTTTACGCTGATTCTGATTTTTGCAGCCTTGTTTATCTTTATTTATTTCCTCATAAAAAATGTAATCATCAATAATCTGCAGAAAATCAACGGTACGCTGTCGGAAATTACGGGCGGTAATCTTAATGTAAAGGTGGATGTCCGTTCTAATGCGGAATTCTCCTCACTTTCCGATGATATCAACTCAACCGTGGCAACTCTTAAAAGGTATATCGGTGAGGCGGCAGCAAGAATAGACAAGGAGCTTGAATACGCAAAGCAGATTCAGCTTTCTGCTCTTCCGTCAAACTTCCCCGACACAGAAGATTATGCCATCTATGCGCAAATGATTGCGGCAAAAGAGGTCGGCGGAGACTTTTATGATTTTTATACTCTCGACGGTAATACGGTGCTTTTCCTTGCCGCTGACGTATCGGGTAAGGGAATTCCTGCAGCAATGTTTATGATGACGGCAAAAACAATCATCAGGGACCTTGCCGAAAGAGGTCTTACCGTTGATGAAATATTTACCCTCGCAAATGAGAAGTTGTGTGAAAACAACGAGTCAGGTATGTTTGTAACTGCATGGATGGGTAAAATTGACCTTTCAACAGGTGTGCTCAGCTTTGCCAATGCAGGACATAATCCGCCCGTTATTGTTCACGCTGACGGTAAGTGTGAATATCTTAAGAGCCGAACAGGCTTTGTGCTTGCAGGTATGGAGGGAATGAAATACCGTGCGAATGAAATGACTCTGAAAAAGGGAGACAGAATTTTCCTTTATACCGACGGTGTTACAGAGGCTACGGATAAAAATGAGGCTCTTTACGGTGAAGAAAGACTGATGTCTTATATTGATAAAAATAAAAGCCTGAAGGCTGAAGCGTTGCTTTCAGGACTTAAAGAGGATATTGACCTTTTTGCAGGCGATGCTCCTCAGTTCGATGATATTACAATGCTTATTTTTGATTACAAAAAGAAAGAAGGTGCTGCTATGAAAGAAAAAGTCTTTTCGGCAAGAAAAGATGCTCTGTCTGAGGTTATGGCCTTTACAGAGGAATGCCTTGAAAGCTTTGACTGTCCGATGAAAAGCTCTATGGCAATCTGTGTTGCTGTAGAAGAGATATTCGTCAATATCGCAAGCTATGCCTACGGCAAGGGTACAGGTGAAGCTTCTCTTTCCTTCAGCTTTGATGAAGCGGAAAGACTTATGACCCTTGAGGTAAAGGATGAGGGTGTACCCTTCAATCCCCTTGAAAGGGATGAGCCGGATATAACTCTTTCGGCAGCAGACCGTGAAATCGGAGGTCTTGGCATTTTCATAACAAAGAAAACCATGGACACAGTAGCTTACCGCTTTGAAAACGGTAAAAACATTCTCACCATGACTAAAAAAATATAAAGGAGACTTGATTATGAACATCAATATTGAAAGAGAAAACGGCAAAGCTCTCATGAAATTAGAGGGAAGACTCGACACAACAACAGCACCCGAGCTTGAAAAGGCTATCAACGGTGAGGGCGATGAGCTCAAATACTTAGTGCTTGATTTTAACGGCGTTGACTACATTTCGAGTGCAGGACTCAGAGTTCTTCTCACTGCACAAAAGAAGATGAACGTTCAGGGTCATATGGAGCTTACTGATGTAAGTGAGGCTGTTATGGATATCTTTGAAATGACAGGCTTTGCAGACATTCTGGTGATTAAGTGATGGATAAGGTAACAAAGGCGATTGAATTTGCCGCTGAGGCTCATGACGGTATGGTGAGAAAAAAGGATAAAACACCTTATATTCTTCATCCCCTTGAGGCTGCCGTTATTGTCGGCTCTATGACAGATAACAGAGATGTTATTTCTGCGGCAGTGCTTCACGATGTGGTTGAGGATACAGAAATCACCATAGAAGAAATTGAAGAAAAATTCGGCAGCCGTGTAAGGGCTCTCGTTGAGTCGGAAACAGAAGACAAACGAGCCGAGCTGCCGCCTGAAGCCACATGGAGAATCCGAAAAGAGGAATCTTTGGAAGAGCTAGAAAAGTGCGGTGATACCGACGTTCTTATGCTCTGGCTCGGTGACAAGCTTTCAAATATGAGGTCCTTTTACAGAATCTGGAAAAATGAGGGTGACAGTATGTGGCAGTCCTTCAATCAGAAGGACCCCCTTCAGCAGAAATGGTATTACTGCAAAATAGCCGAGCTGACATCTCCGCTTAAAGAATTTTCTGCCTGGCAGGAATATAACGAGCTTTTAAAAATTGTCTTCGGAAAGGATAACTGATATGTCAAAAATTGAATTCAGAACAGATAAGGATATTTTATATATAAGCCTTGACGGCAGAATTGATGCTTCAAATGCATCTGAGGTTGAAAACAGCATAGCTGAAATAAGAAAAGCCAATGAGGGCCTGCATACAGTTCTCGATGCAGATACACTTGAATATATTTCAAGCGCAGGTCTTCGTATAATGCTTCGTCTGAGAAAAGAAGAGCCTAAGCTTGCAATAATCAATGTTTCTCCCGAGGTTTATAGTGTTTTTGAAATGACTGGCTTTACAGAAATGATGACGGTTGAAAAAACATATCCCCGAATCAGTGTTGACAGCTGTGAATTCATTGCAAAGGGTGCAAACGGTGCAGTTTACCGTTATGATGACGAAACCATCGTAAAGCAGTATTTCAACAGAGATGCTCTTCCCGAAATTATGCAGGAGCGTGAAAATTCAAGAAGAGCCTTTGTTCTCGGCGTTAACACAGCTATTCCCTACGGAATTGTCCGCATCGGTGACGGCTACGGTAGCCTTACAGAGCTTCTTAATGCAACCTCAGTAACCAAGCTCATCAGAGCAAATACTGAAGATTTATCACAAAGCGTTGCTTATTATATCGATACAATAAAGGATGTACACTCATTGGAGGCTGAGGAAGGTGATCTTCCCGATTTCAAAAAATGGGTGCTTGAGTGGGTAGATTTTCTTGCCGGTTATCTTGACGATGCACACGCAAAGAAAATGCGCAGTCTTATTGAAGGCATACCCGACAGCAATTTCATTATTCACGGTGATTATCATACAAACAATGTTATGGTGCAGAACGGTGAGCCTATTCTTATTGATATGGATACCCTTGCAGTCGGTCATCCGATTCTTGAGCTTGGCTCAATGTTCAA
>JAGBSR010000118.1 GCA_017631745.1 Clostridia bacterium
TAGCGAAGTTGCCGTTTTTGAATTCGTTGCTCTCACCGTCGTCTTCGTAAAGGTCAAATGTGTTGGTACCTCTGTAAATGCGGATTGTCATATCCTTGGGGTTGGAGCTGTCGTTGTTTCTGTCGTCGGTTGCAAGAGGAATGATAGCGCCTTCTTTTGCAAATACGGGTATGCTTTCAAGTCCGCGGTACATCTTGATCTTCTTGTCGCCTTCATAGATTGCACCTGTGTAGATGTCTGTCCATCTGCCTGAGGGAAGCCATACCTCAACCTCTGCAAGGTTGGTGTTGGGGTTTCTCTTCTTTGTTATGGGAGCTACCATAAGCTCTGAGCCGAAGAAATACTGATTGGGTACCTCATAAGCCTCATCGCTGTCGGGGTAGGGGTAGTACATAGGCTCAACGAGTGCGAGAGAGTGCTTATGTGTACGGTAGTTCATTGAGTAAAGATAAGGAATCATCGCATGGCGCTGACGCAGTACATCAACAGCGATAGTCTCAGCTTCAAAGCTGTGCTTCCAGGGCTCCTTGCCCATAAACTCGTTGCTTGTTGAGTGGAGTCTCATAATGGGTGAGTAGAGACCGTACTGAATCCATCTTGTGTAAAGCTCATCGTCCTTTGAGCCCATCATATGACCGCCGATATCGTGGCTCCACCAGGTGTAGCCGACATTTGTTGCGGTGGCTGTGAAATAAGGCTGGAAGTCGAGTGCTTCCCAACAGATTTTTGTGTCGCCTGAGAAGCCGAGGGGATATCTGTGTGAGCCGATTTCAGCGAAGCGTGAAAGAATAAGAGGTCTGTTACTGCCCTTGTCGTTTGCAAGGGTGTGATAGTGGTTGAGTGCCCAGAGGGGATCGAGATTTTTAATCTTGGTGTTTTTACCCTGCTGCCAGTCAATCCACCAGAAGTCAACGCCTTCATCCTCATAAGGTTTGTGGAGAATATTGAAGTATGCATCAATATAGTCGGGGTCTGTAATGTCGAAAGGAATCTTCTGTCTTGTAGCAGGATCAACGCCCATGCGCTTTGCGAAGTCCTCGTACATATCCTCAAAGAAGCGTACGCCCTGAGCAGGATGAAGATTAACGGTAACCTTGTAGTTTTTATCGTGAAGCCACTTTAAGAAGCCCTTGTAGTCGGGGAAAAGCTCAGTGTTCCAGCTGTAGCCTGTCCAACCGTCGCCCTGAAGAATGAAGTCAGGGGAGTGAGGCTTGAGAGTGGGCTTGCCACCGCTTTTGCCGAAACGCTCTTTAACATCAACCCAGTGCCAGTCCATATCGATTGTTGCAACTGTGATGGGGATACCCTTCTCGGTGAATTTTTCCATAAGGTCCATATATTCCTGCTGTGTGTATGCCTTGTAACGGCTCCACCAGTTGCCGAGAGAATAACGGGGCACGAGGGGTACCTGACCTGCAAGGCTGAAGAAATCCTTGAGACAGCCTCTGTAATCGTTGCCGTATGCGAAGTAATATTCATCTTTAACGGTCTTTGCTCTTTCGCCGATAGTACCATCGCTGTTGAGGATAAGGCTCTTGGTGTCATCAAAAACAGTAACACCGTTTCTTGACATAAGACCGTCACCAAGGTCGATGGGGCCTGTTGTCATATCAAGGGTGCGGTATGTACCCTTAAGGTTGCCTGACTTATATTCGGTGAGGTTTTTGCCGCCGCGTACGGATATGCCGAGCATCTTTTCGTTTTTGGTGTCATATTTGAAGATAGTCTTTGTTGTGATGATAATAAGCACATCGCCGTCTGAAACTACCTTGTATTCAGGCTTTGCGAAGTTACGGCAGATAATGCTCTGTGTCGGCTCATCTGTGTAGTTGCCTTTTTTGTCTATTTCAACTCTGAGAAGTCTGTCTGTGATAACAGAAAGTCTGACTCTGTTTTTGATGATGGTAAATTCAGCAGGAGTTTTGCTGTCTGAATTCCATGAGAAAGTATCTTTAAAGTATTTGCAGATTGGCTTCATATTATTTCCTTACCTTTCGTATAGATATATACATAATATATTATTTTTGAAGCTAATTCAACCTATAGACAAAACTTTCGTCAAATGGCACAAATTAAAGTTCTAATTTTCTACAATAAGAAATGTGTAATATTTGTGAAATCTCATAGAAAATAATGTCATATTATGTTAGAATAAAGTGTAAAAATGCATATTATGTTCACGGAGGTTTAAAAGTATGCAAGAGAAAAAGTATGTACCTAAAAAAGAAGTCACTACTTATGCAGTGGCAGCACTGGGTCAGGGTCTTGTTTATAGCTGTATGTCAAGCTATATCACAGACTATTATATGAATGTTCTGACCCTTAATGCTATGTTCGTAATTCTTCTTATGCTCCTTGCAAGAGTGTGGGACGCAATCAACGACCCGATGATGGGTATGATTATGGACAGACACACAACCAAAAAGGGCAGAATGAAGCCTTACGCTTTATGGACAGCAGTACCCATTGCGGTGCTTACTATCCTTATGTTTGTAAATCCCGGCTTTAATACCGACAACAAGTCAATCTGGCTGTATATCTTCGTTGCTGCTGTATATGTATTGTGGGGTATGATTTACACTGTAAGTGATGTACCTTTCTGGAGTCTTCCCAATGTTATGACTCCCAACCCCAAAGAGAGAGGTAACATCATTTCATATGCAAAAACTGTCGGCGGTATCGGTTCAGCTGTTACAGTTGCGCTTCCCATTATCGTAGGCTTCATCGTTGCAGATATGGATGTTGAAAAAGCCAACATCGTTAAATATGCTATTATGGCTATCTCAATGTCGCTTATCGGTATGCCCTTATTTGTAAGGTCATCATTTGGCGTTAAAGAAAGAATTGAAATGCCCAACGCGGCTAAAAAAGCACCCGGTGAGCCCTCATCTCTCAAGAGAATTTTCACCTGTAAGCCTCTTGTGCTTGTTGTACTTTCAGGTGTGCTTTCATTCGGCAGATATATGCTTCAGGCTGCTGCACCTCACGTTGCACGTTACTCAGGCTTCTATATCGGTTCAAAGCCTTCAACTGTTGCAGAATACAACTCAAATATTTCAACAGTTGCCCTTGTAATTCAGGTTTGTGCCGCTGTGGGTATGTTCGGTGCAATGCTCTTCTTACCCAAGCTTTATAAGAGATTCGAATACAAGCAGATTATGATTGTTTCCTGCATCGGCGGTTTTGTTGCAAGCTGCTTCACTCTCATCATCGGCTGGACAACAAAAAATCTTCTTATCTGCATCCCCTTTATGCTTATTTCAAGCATCCCCCTCGGTGTTATCAACAACGTTTCATTCGCAATGGTATGTGACTGCCTTGACTTTATGGAGTGGAAAACAGGCTTCAGAAACACAGGTCTCGGTTCAGCTTGTCAGAGCTTCGTAAACAAAATCGGTAATGCATTTGCAACTGTAATGATCATCGTTATGTATATGATTGTTAACATCGATGTAAACAACCTCAATGTCGGCTCAGGTCAGCAGGTTGTTGATGCTATCAACTCACTTTCGGGTACTCAGAACTTTGCAATGTTCTCACTTGTTACAATAGTACCCGGTATCAGCCTTCTTCTTTGTGCTGTTCCTCTGTTCTTCTATGACCTTACAGGTGCTAAGAAGCAGAAGGTATTTGATGAGCTTGCAGTGCTCAGAAAAGAGAGAGGCATCGAAATCGAAGAATAATCTCCCCACCAACTTAAAGACTCGGACATAAGAATCGGAGAGTTTGATTAAATTTATATTACATATTTAAGTGGAGGAGAAAATTATGGCAATGTTATTATCTTGTATCGCAGGTGTGATTCTGCTTCTGGTCTATATCATTATGTGCCGCAAGCAGAGAAATGTGAAAGGTCTTTTTGTAAAGAGCTTTGTCAGTGTGTGTTATCTTCTTACCTGTGCCTTTGCAACACTGTCCAATCCTGAGCAGTATTACTTCGGCATA
>JAGBSR010000119.1 GCA_017631745.1 Clostridia bacterium
ACAATTTCACCCATACCATTCTGCAGGTTGTCTTTTGCATCACAATATTTAAGCACAGTACCCTCTTTTACGAAAATAGGCATAGTTTTAAGGTCAACTTTTTTGGAAATCCACATACCTGTTGACTCGATTTTTTCTTTTGTGAAATAGTCAAACCAAGTGCCTCTTGGAAGGTAGATTTCACGGATATCGGTTTTACTTAAAGATTTAAGTACAGGTGCGACAAGAAGACTGTCACCGAATAAATACTCGTCATCAATGTATCTTACATTTCTGTCTTCGGGATATTCAAGATACAATGCTCGTGTCATCGGAAGTCCCGTTTGTGTGCATTTTTCTGCTTGCTCATAGATGTATGGCATAAGTGAATAACGAAGCTTATCGTAATAACGGAAAATATCACAAGCCTCTTTTGAGAATCTCCAAGGCTCACGGTAGTTATTATCACCAACACCATGACAACGTGAATGTGATGAGAATAATCCCAACTGTGCCCAACGGACATAAAGCTCATCAGTAGGTGTTCCTAAAAATCCACCAATATCGTGTGAGAAGAATGGAATACCACTAAAACCTAAAGACAAAGCTGCTCTGAGTGTACCTGCCAATGCCTCAAAGGTGCATTGACTGTCACCACCCCAATGAAGAGGATAACGCTGACTACCTGCAGTACCACTACGAGCCCATACAATGTTTTCACCTGACGCTTCTTTTGTTGCATTGAAAACCACGCTGTTATACACAAGTGAATAAAGGTTGTGGAAATGCTTACCGTCAATATTTTGATAATTTGCATCCTCTGCGATACCCTCACCAAAGTCGGTCTTGACTGCAGCAGCGCCGAGTTTAATCAGTCCTTTAATTTTATCTGCATACCATTTGCAAGCATCAGGGTTTGAAAAGTCGATAGTAACATCCTTAACCCAACTACCCTGGCAAGTGTCAGGCAATTGATAAGGTTTGCCGTCTTTATCCTTTGAAAGATAGCCATATTTTACAGCCTCATGATAGTGTTCGTTATCGTCATTTGGTGGAATAAAATTATATTGCCACAAAGTGATTTTGAAACCATCTTTTTTGTATCGTTCAATATTCTCTTTCGGATTTGGGAATCGTTCTTCCGAGAATTTCAAATCACAGTTCCAATCACGGTTAAACCACGCAGTATCAAGGTGAAGAACATCACAAGGAATATCGTTTTCACGAACCATTTTGGCAACATCGTCAACAACATCCCAAGAAACATAACTGTTACGGCTCATCCAAAGACCAAAACTCCATAGTGGTGGAAGTTTTGAATAGCCTGTAAGGGTGCAATAGCCCTTGATTATGTCTTTCGGTGTTTTGCCACTGATTACAAAATAGTCAATCTGACTGTCAAGCACGGCAAATTGCAATACACTTAAATCTGTTGTGCCAATCTGCCAATCGGTTCTTGCACCTGAATTAAGGAAAAGTCCGTAGCCTTTTGTTGAAAGGTAGAACGGAATATTCAGATATGAACGACGGCTTGTAGTACCAACTGCATCTTTGTTGTGAAAATCAACTGTTCTGCCGTTACGGGTAAGTGAGTCGAATCGTTCACCCAAACCATAAATAACTTCGTCAGTTTCAAGCTCAAGTGATTCAAAGCAAGCATAGTCACCCTCTAAATCAGCAAGAGCCAAGTCGTGAATATCACCTGTGCGGAAATCCTGTTTTTTCTGACTGAAAAACTCTTTGCCGTCAATGAATTTAGCAGAAATCTTTGTGGTTTCTTTGTTTACGGTTACATAAATTTTGCTTGTTGTGAGAGTGATTTCGTTATCGGTTTCATTGAGTGTGAAATCAACATTTTTTGGCTTTGCAATAAGCATTTGCGCATCTTCGGGAAGTCCTGCAAAATGATTTATGATTTCCTTGTCTTTTGAGAAAACAACTCTGAAAATTTCATCTGTCCAAAAATTGATGTGTAGATATACCTTTTCAACTGTAATGTCGGCAGGCTTGTACAAATGCAATGAAGTTTCGTGAGTGTATGAAAGCATAGCACGACGAGCCATTGTACCGAGAGTGAGCACGACTCCATTTTCTTCTTTTTCAACATTTAATATTCCCATAGGTCTGTTTTGGATTGCAGGGTTAAAACGAAAATCTGCAATTTCAGTTTTTGAAACGGCTTTTGTCTCACTTACAGTTTCAGCTTGCATAAACTGTGGAAAATTCTGACTGTTTGGTGTTGTTTCCATAATAGACACCCCTTAGGTTTAAATCTGCAAATTCAAGTTTGTCAAATTGATTATACCACTTTTTCCCTTTCTGTTCAACACATAAAAAATCCGCCCGATTTCTCGGACGGATAATTTTTATTTAGATTAAACCTGAAGTTTCCCCTTAGTCTTTGATTGCTGCCTGAGCTGCTGCAAGACGAGCAATCGGCACACGGAATGGAGAGCATGAAACGTAGTTGAGACCAATCTTGTGACAGAATTCAACTGAAACAGGGTCACCACCGTGCTCACCGCAGATACCGTAGTGAAGGTTCTTGCCGCTTGCTTTACCTTTTTCAACTGCCATTTCCATAAGAGCACCAACACCGTTTTGGTCGAGCTTTGCGAATGGGTCGTTTTCAAAGATTTTGCTATCGTAGTAAGCTGTAAGGAACTTACCAGCGTCATCACGGCTGAAGCCGTATGTCATCTGTGTTAAATCGTTTGTAC
>JAGBSR010000120.1 GCA_017631745.1 Clostridia bacterium
GAGAGATCGAGTTACGGACTTGGTGAATATGGTATTGAAGTCAAAGGCAGAAACAGAAGTCCCTTTGAGAACCGAGAAGACTACACTTGGGAATACACCTATGAAAGCAAAGTCAAAACCTTTAAACTCGGGGATAAAATCTTATGGGAAGACGGAGAATATATCTCTGATATAACATCAGAAGTTTTCAATCACGGACATCCTTATGTGGGCGATGTTTCGGCAAATGCAAATCTTGCTTATGATTTAGAGATAGAGAAATATGTCGGCGACTATACCACCAAGCTTCACACCATAGCAGAGCCTTACGGATGGAGTATGATGCTCAACTATGAAATTTTGCCTGAGTATGTTGAAGAAAAAGAATCTCTTATGAGAAAATACTCTTATGTGCTTTTAGCTTTAGTAGATAATGTTGACAGCATAACATTTGAATATGAGATTTTCAATTCTGATGGCAACGATAAAGAGTGTAAGCTTACAACCACAAGAAGTCAGGCAGATGAATATTTCGGCGATGATATCAGAAAATGCTATGATGATATAAACGAACTGCAGAAGCTTATGGAAATGACAGGTCTTGCAGATTTGCCTTATGCACAGCTGGGTGACAGATTTAGTCCTGATTCAGGAAGTTTTGAAATGCTTTACTTTCGTATTCTCAACAATAGCGACGCTGATATTCAGTCGATTCATATGACCTGGCTTGGTGGAAACAATTTTTGTATGGGTTACGGAATAGAAAGAGACTTCTTAAGTTTCGGACACAGCAAGGTAAATCCCGGAACATATGACTTTGAGCTTGATGAGTTAAGCAGTAATCTCTACGACGAATCCCGACTCGGCACTACTGAATTTCAGATTTCAGTATATGATTTCGACGGTAATGAATATATTCTTGATGAGACTGTCAAAGTCAGTGCACAGTTTGGTGCGGTTTATTATCTCGTTTTAGATGGTACATTTGAAGAGGGGTTCACTATTAAAATTAAATAAGCAGATAATTATGTAGGGGCGGCCATTGGCCGTCCCTTTTTTAAGTCTGATGTAAAGGGAAACGGGGGGCTCCGTCACCGAACGAAGTTCGGTGTGAGAGTGCTTTGCACTCGCAGCAATCGCCTTTGGCGATTGCACGGAGCCCCCTGCCCTGCCTTTTTATCAAGCCGAAAAAAATTTTTCTCGGCGGGTAAAGACAAAAAAGGCACGCGGAAGTTAATCCGCGTGCCATAAATATTAAGTTTATTGAGTGGCAGGGCTTTGCCCCGCACCCCGCAAGCTTTTGTAAAAGCTTGACCAAAACTTTTTTATTGCGAAGCAACAAGGTTCTGGGGTACCCGTCCCGCATTTTCAATGCGTCGACGGGTCAGGTTCTTATTTCTTGCTTGCAAGATATTCCTCTCTACCGAGCTCGTAAAGGTTGTTACCCTCTGAGTCGATGATAACCATAAGAGGCATATCTTCAACATAAAGCTCTCTGAGTGCTTCAGCGCCTAAATCTTCATAAGCGATAAGCTTTGCACTCTTGATGCACTTTGCAAGAAGTGCGCCTGCGCCACCGATAGCACCGAAGTATACACCGCTGTACTTCTTCATAGCGTCAACAACTTCGGGAAGTCTTGCGCCTTTACCGATCATACCTCTTGCGCCAACTGACATCATTGTAGGTGCATAAGCATCCATACGGCCACTTGTTGTGGGGCCTGCTGAACCGATAACTGTACCGGGCTTAGCGGGTGTAGGACCTACATAGTAGATTGTTGCGTTCATGGGGTCGATGGGAAGCTCTTCACCCTTAGCAAGTGATTCGCACATTCTCTTGTGACCGGCATCTCTTGAAGTGTAGATGATACCTGTGAGAAGAACTCTGTCGCCTGCCTTAAGGCTCTTTGCAAGTTCTTCGGTAAGGGGTAATGTGATCTTTCTTTCCATTTTAGATTACCTCCGATTTGTGACGTGTTACATGGCAGTTGATGTTGATTGCGCAAGGCATACCTGCGATGTGTGTCGGGAGAGTTTCGATGTTAAGACCGATAGCTGTTGTCATACCGCCGAAGCCCTGAGGACCGATACCGAGCTGGTTGATCTTTTCAAGCATTTCCTTTTCAAGGTCAGCATAGAAAGGATCGGGATTTTCTGAATCGATTGATCTCATAAGAGCCTTCTTAGCAAGAAGAGCAGCCTTATCAAATGTACCACCGATACCAACGCCTACTACCATAGGAGGACAGGGGTTGGGGCCTGCTGTTTCAACAGTTTCAATGATGAAATCCTTGATACCCTGAAGACCTGCTGAAGGCTTGAACATACGGATAGCACTCATATTTTCGCTACCGAAGCCCTTGGGGCCAACAGTGATCTTAAGCTGATCACCGGGTACGATTTCTGTGTAAAGCATAGCGGGTGTGTTGTCACCTGTGTTACCTCTGCGAACGGGGTCTTTAACAACGCTCTTTCTGAGATAACCCTTATCATAACCGCGACGAACACCTTCGTTAACAGCTTCTGTAAGGTCACCGCCAACAATGTGCACATCCTGACCGATCTCAAGGACTACACAAGCCCAACCTGTATCCTGACATCCGGGAACATGTTCTTCGTCAGCGATTTCATAGTTCTTGATGATATCGTCAAGGATGCCCTGAGCGATTACACCATCTTCGCAAGCTCTGCAGTTTTTGATTGCGCACTTAACATCTGAGGGTAAGTGGCAGTTAGCATCGATACAAAGCTTTTCAATAGTATCAATAATTACGTCAACTTTAATCTCACGCATTTTTTGTTTTACTCTCTTTCGTGTCTTGCATAGTTGGGAAGAAGTAAGTGTGATACCATCCCTGTTGCAAGGTTAGC
>JAGBSR010000121.1 GCA_017631745.1 Clostridia bacterium
GGCTCAGACCTTACCACTTCCTGATATGTACGGCAAGAATCTTATCTTTAAAACAGGCGGTGTAGATGGATGTGACTGTGACGAAATCCTCTCACTTATTGCTGAGGGCAAGATTGACACTACACCTCTCATAACCCACAGATTCAAGCTTCGTGACATCGAAAAGGCTTATGTGAGTTTCGAGAATAAGGTCGACGGTGTTATTAAGATTGCGATTGTGAATGAATAAATTTGTGCCATCCGTAAGGGTGGCATTTTCTATTTGAATGTGTTATAATTATCTTTAATAAATAAAAATTTATTATTTAGGAGAATTGATATGAGTAATTTTCGTTTTGGTATTATGGGCGCAGCCAAAATTGCAAACAAGTTTTGTGAAGCAGTAGCACTACTTGATAACTGTGAAGTATGTGCAATTTCAAGCAAAAGCTATGACAGGGCAAAAGACCTTGCGACTAAGCACGGCGTAAATAAATATTACGACAGTTATATAGAAATGCTTGAAGCTGAAAAACCTGACTGCGTATATATTGCTGTTACAAACAATGACCATTACCGTCTTACAATGATGTGCGTTGAAAGAGGTATTCCCGTATTGTGCGAAAAAGCTATGTTTCAGAATTCAGATGAAGCACGAAAGGTTTTTGAATTGGCTGCAAGAAACAATGTTTTCGTTATGGAGGCTATGTGGAGCCGTTTCTTACCTGCCGTCAACAAGGCAAAAGCGTGGATAGATAAGGGCGAAATCGGCATTCCTGAAATATCACAGTTTTCAATCGGATTTAAGGCTGCCGAAGATAACAGTAACCGATTTTTTAATCCCTTGCTCGGTGGCGGTGCGGCAAAGGATATTACTGTTTACGCCTACGAAATTACTACGTATCTGATTGAGCAGGAAATAAAAAATATGAATGTTTCTGCTACATGGAGCGACAGCGGTGTAGATGCTAATAATCATATCAGTATTGAATTTGAGCACACCTTGGCAGATTTGGCAGCATCTATTATGACCTCTATTGACGATAAAATGATAATATACGGAAAACACGGAAAGATCGTTATCCCGAATCCCCATCATTCAAGCGAATGCTTTTTATATGATATTTCCGGAAATATCAAGGAACATTTTGAAGATAAAGAAACGGTAAATGGCTTCACTTATGAAATCAGCGAGGCTATGAGATGCATTAATTCAGGTGAAATCGAAAGCCCTGTTGTTCCGTGGGAAGTTACAATAGCATGTTCTGAACTGTTTGACAAAATAGCAGAAACAAAAAAACAATGAGTATCTGAACCCGAAAAAGCGGTATAATGCTGTGCTGATAGTGTGATATAATCAGATTGATAAATAAGAATTTGTAAGGATGATTTAAATGAATGAAGAATGCTTGATTTGCAAAGCCTCTTTGGAATATCTCGACACTGATGAAATAATGGTGTGTGAACTTTGCCATAAAAAGCAAAACAGTAAAGTCAGATGTGTAAACGGACATTTCGTTTGTGATGAATGTCACACAAGCGGAATGGACGAAATTATCTCAATATGCTTTAATAGCAAATCTGTGAATCCCGTTGAGATTATGGAAAAAATGATGTGTATGCCATCTTGCCATATGCACGGTCCTGAACATCATACTATGGTTGGCTCCGCACTTTTAACTGCTTATAAAAATGCGGGCGGAGATATAGACTTAAAAAACGCACTTTATGAAATGCAAAAGAGAGGAAAGCAGGTTCCCGGCGGTGCTTGTGGATTCTGGGGAGCCTGTGGAGCAGGCGTCAGCGCAGGTATGTATGTTGCTATTGCATTAAAATCAACACCGTTAGCAAAAGAGGCTTGGGGACTTTCCAATCAGATGACAGCAAGAGCTTTGGATGCAATAGGAAAAAACGGCGGCCCTCGTTGTTGCAAAAGGGATTCTTATCTTGCTATAATTGAAGCAATCAAATTCACAAACGAGAAATTAGGAGTTAAGATGGAACTTAACCAAGTTATCTGTTCTCGTTCTCATATGAACAATCAGTGCATACAAGAAGACTGTCTGTTTCATAAAAAGGCAAAGAAAAAGGTAGCCTTTATTTGTGTTCATAATTCGTGTCGCAGTCAGATTGCAGAAGCATTGGGAAAACACTTTGCATCAGATGTATTTGAATCATATTCTGCCGGAACAGAAACAAAACCCAGAATCAATCAGGATGCAGTCAGAATTATGAAAGAGTTGTATGGGATTGATATGGAACAAACACAGTATTCAAAATTGATTACGGATGTTCCAAATCCTGATGTGGCAATTTCAATGGGATGTAATGTGAGTTGCCCTTTTATTGGCAGAGCATTTGATGATAATTGGGAGTTGACAGACCCCACGGGAAAAACAGATGATGAATTTAAGAAAACAATTAAAAAAATCGAAGAAAAGATTTTAAAACTAAAAGACGAATACAAATAAATTCCAATTTGTCGCATCTAAAGTTTAACCCCTGACTGTTAAAGTCAGGGGTGTTTTCATATCTTATGAGGTTTAGTGATAACCATATATCTGTCTTACGACTTCGTGCTGCCCATTACATCATCTGTGTCTGCAAAAAACACTTCTGAAGTATCCTTCTCTTTTGAAGTACTTACACGCTTCATAAGCTCTTCGTAATAAACCTCATCGTCAAAAGGAAGAGTGATTTCTTTACCCAGGAAGGATGAGAGATGCATAGCATTTGAAAGAATAAGGCCATTAAGACCCTCTCTTCCGTCGGCAACAAGCTGTCCCTCACCGAGAATTGTCTTTGCCCAGGCATTGAGAACTCCGATATGTTGAAGATTTTTGTGGTCAGTTTTTACTCTTATTTTTTTAGCTTTCGGCGAGCCGAAGGCTTTTTTATTAGTCTTTGTAAATTCAGGCTCGCTCATATTATATTCGAGCATTGTCAGCTTATTGTTTTCAACAACGAATTTTGCTTTGTCCATCTGGATTTCGAAACGATTTGTGCCGTGAGCGTCACCGGTTGAGGTTACAAACACACCTGTTGCACCATTTTCATATTCAACATAAGCCGTAACATCATCTTCCACCTCTATATCGTGCCATTTGCCGTATTGCAGATGTGCATGTACCTTAACGGGCATACCGCAAATCCATTGCCACAAATCAAGCTGATGCGGACATTGATTGAGAAGTACTCCGCCTCCTTCACCTGCCCAGGTAGCACGCCATCCGCCTGAATTATAATAGGCCTGAGGGCGGTACCAGGTAGTAATGAGCCAATTGGTACGTCTGATGCTGCCATATTTACCTGACTGCACAAGCTCACGAAGCTTTCTGTAAACACAGTTGGTACGCTGATTGAACATCATTCCGAAAACTACTTCCGGGTGTCTGTCGGCTTCTTCATTCATTTCTCTGACCTGCTTTGTATAAACGCCTGACGGCTTTTCGAGCATAACATGAATAGAGCGTTTCATGCATTCAATAGCAAGTCCAGGATGGTCATAGTGTGGCACAGCAATAATGCAGGCGTCCATAAGTCCACTGTCAAGCATTTCTATATCATCACTGAAGTATGTAACATTCTTGCCGTATTTCTGTTTCTTTGCCCATTCAAGTCTTTGTGGGTTCGTGTCTGCAATAGCAGTGATTTCGATATGGGGGCATAAGCCTAATTTAATGGATTTTGCATGGCCTGAGCCCATATTTCCTATTCCGATAATACCAACTCTTATCTTTTTCATCATTCAAAACCTCTTGATTTCAAAAATTCATAGCTTCTTCTGAGACAATCAAAGGGATTTTCCCTGTTGCAGTCATCCTGTTCAACGAGCATATACTCTGTGCCGGCTTTTTCTGCAGCATAAAATACTCTGTCAAAATTGATGTTACCCTCTCCGATAACTGCCATTTTTCTGTCGAATCTATGGTCTTTCAGGTGAATGCAAGGAACTCTTCCCGAAAGCTTTTCAATCCAGTATGCGGGGTCTGCTCCTGCTGTCTGTGCCCAATAAGTATCGAAGGTAAATCCCATAAATTCAGGTGAAAACTGTTCGGCAAGATACTCAAGAACAATACCGTCTTTGTATCTGCGGAATTCTTTTTCGTGATTATGATACATAAAGTATCTGCCCTCTTGTTTTATCGCCTTTGCTACGGGCAGATATTTTGACAGAAACTTCTCCATATCCTTTTCGCTTCCGTCAAAGCCGTACCAGCCAAGCCCTACATAATTACAGTCAAAAACATAATGGTCACGGGCAACCTTTGAAGGATTCTTTACAAGATCATCTGCAGGAATGTGTGTGATTACACACTTAAGATCGCACTTTTTAAGCTGTTCCTCCAGCCATTCGGGTTCATATTTACAAGTACCCGAAACCTGAACTGTCTTGTAGCCGATATCTGCTACTCTTTCGAGGGTTTCAGCAAACTTCTTTTTGGTTTTACAGAAGTCTCTTACTGTATAAAGCTGTGCACCGATTTTCATAAATATACCCTCCTTAAAGTAAATCTCTGAAGCTGTTACAAGCAACATCAAATGCTGTGTTGCTGTCAGAATACTTATAGCTTATTTGCCTCTTTTCACCTATACGCTCAAGAAACTTAAGTCCCTTGAAAGCTATCAGGTGAGGTTCAATTGTAAAGTTGGTACCGCCAAGAGAAATGTATTCTTGTACGATTTTCTGTACATTGCCGGCTCCTTTACCTGCAGGTACAACAAATCCCGACGGCAGAGCATCTTTTATATGCATATAGTAAACATAATCTTTCAGCATCTCCCAGGCATTTAATGTGTGGGCACCGCACTGAACAAAGTTAGCCGGGTCAAAAACACCCTTGATGTCGGGGAGTGCTTTATGTATTTCGAGGCATCTTTCAGCTGTATCACCGTAAATACCCTTTTCGTTTTCGTGACAAAGAACAACATCATACTCCTTTGACACTTCGCAGAATTGTCCGAGACGGTCGATGACCTCGTTTTTATAATCGTCGGGATTCTTTCTTTTAGGTGTATAGAATGAGAAAAGCCTGATATTGTGGCTGTCGAGAGCTTTTGCAATTTCAAGAGTGTGCTTGAATTTATCGAGATGCTTGCTGAAGTCATCGGTTATGCTGATTTTGCCTATAGGGGAACCGACCGACCAGACACAAAGCCCATTTGCATCAAGCTTGTTTTTAACTTCTTTTGCTTTTTGGACTGTTATATCGGAAACGTTTGTGCCATCAACATTTCTGATTTCCATTCCTTGAAGATTGTTGCGTATGAGAGCCTTTATCTGTGAGTCGATATCAGCACTTGCTTCATCGGAAAAGGCATAGACTCTGATGTCACTCATAATTATTTCTCCTTTCAGGTTTTCTGCGGTTATTATTGTTTGTCATAATTATACCACCCGTAAAACAAAAAGGCAACAGTTTACTGCAGTGATACCAACAAATCGGGGGATACAACAAAAAACACACTCCCGATTTGGGAGTGTGAAATTTTAAATATGCCACAGATTATCTTGCGAGAACGATTGTCTTGGTTTCGCCTTTACTGAAGTTCACACTCTGTTCTTCGCCACCGTAAACGCTTACCTTGATAGTCTGCTCTTTATCACTTGTGATTGTGATTGTCACGTTTTCAGCAGTCCATGTCAGATCAACCTCTGCATTTGTTCTTGCACGAAGACCCTCAATACTGCCCTCGCTCCACTCGTCGGGAAGTGCAGGTAGTGCTTCGATTACGCCTGTGTTTGAGTAAAGGAGCATTTCGTCGATAATGCCGATTGTGCCTATACTTGTGTCAGTACAGAATACACCCCAACCATCGTGGGTATTGTGGTCAGTCATCATTGATGTGAAATAGATATTATCACTCATAAGAGCCATAAGGGAGTTGTAGCAGGAATCGGCATTCTTGAGTCTTGCAGCAACAAGAGCCTTGTGTACCCAACCGTGAGATGCGATATCGTCTTCGCCTTCATTTTCTCTGTTACGGTTTGCAATAGCCTGATTGCATGCATCTACAAGTGCCTGATTATCCTGTGTTTCGAATGCAGGCCAAGCGGGATAGAGATGGCTTATGTGACGATGCTTGTTGTTTTCCTGATATTCCTTCATCGCCCACTCACACAGAGCGCCACTTTCATCGTACTTGTATTCGGGAAGAACTTTCATAAGATTTTCCCATTTAGCTATTCTTTCCTCGTACCCTGCCGATTTAACAACCTTTTCCATTTCGATAGTCATTCTCAGGCCGTCTTTTGCTGCTGCAATATCCATAGTTGAGTTTGCTGTGATTGTTGAGTCATAATCACCAAGAGGATAGTTTTCGGGCGAATATGAAGGGATGATGAGATATTTTTCGCCCTCAAGAAGCTCAGTCTTGCCTTCTTCATATCTTGCGTTACCGTCGATATCTGTAAAGTATTCGGGTGTGCATATCTGCTCCCAGAAGTTTGCCTGCTTGGTAAGAAGCGGAAGAAGAATATCCTTTTCAAGGTCAAGTTTTTCGCCATTGTATTCTATTGTTCTGTTACCGTAGCACTGCCAGAATTCGTAGATGGGAAGAAGCATCCAGGAAGCACCTGCATTCCAATATTGGAACGGGTACCAACGGCTGTATTCAACCATCATAGCTCTGTCGCCGTCGGTGTTTACGGGTACCTGAATAGCGTCGGTCATACCGTAGGTTTTAGCGGCATTTTCTTCCCAATCGGGAATCTGCTTGAGAACAAACTTGATATAGCTTTCACCTGCGGCATAGATATTACCTGTGTTCATACCCGATGACTGGAGATTTACATTAGCATCCATTGTGTAAATGCCTCGCCAGCCACTGTTCCATTCACCCTGCCACATACCGCAAAGACGAGGGAATGATGTACCTGCACAGCAAATCTGCGCATATCTGCCCTGATTATAAGCTCTTTCCACAAGAGTGGGAAGAAGGGTTTCGCTGTTCTGCTGAAAAGCGATGAGATGCTCGTTCGCCACTTCTTCATAGCCGTCACTGCCAAGATCAAACTTAACTGTATTGAAAAGTGCAGACTGTTTTTCAGCGTGAGGTGCAAGAGCCTTTTCATAGCTGAACTTACCGTCAACGGTGTACTTTTCAGCAACGGCTGTTGTATAAGCGTTGAGCTCATCTAAAAGTGCATAGCTTTCAGCATCCTTAAAGTCCTCAAACTTACCCATATCAAAGGTACGGTCGGACTTTGTGATAAGGTAGACCTCACTTGCGCCTGAAATTTTAATAGCCGCATTCTGCTCTTTTGCCACGTTTTCGCTATCGTTTGTGCCGTCGAGGACTACTCTTTCCTTTTCGCCGCCAACAGCAATAACCTTGGTAAAGCCACACCAGCCACCGTCTTTAAGTTCACTGCCTTCGTATGATGGATAGTGGGCAATCTGTGCTATATATGTAGCATCATTGTCAACCAGCTTTTTATACTGCATATTTTTCTCGTCGCCTGCACCCCAGCCTCTGAGTGACCAACAGTCGGCAAGCGAAATGGTCATATTGATTTTGGCACCAAGGCTTGACTTTGTAATTTTAGTTATGGTTACATTGTCCTCTCTTGAAGAGAAGGTTGTTCTTTCCCATCTGCCGAGAATGTCGGTGTACTTGACGCCGAGCTCTGCAGTTTCATAATCAGTCCAACGGATATAGTCATAATAGGGAAGCTTTGTGCTGTGAGTTCTCAGAACGTGTGATGGATGATACGCATAAAAATATGTGGACTGTCTGCCGTCGCAATCCCAGGCGGCATTGCCATTAATAACATTTTGTCTTGCATCGTGAAGCTGTCCTGTAACCTCATCGGGAGTGTAACGGGGATCCTTTGAGGGCATAAGGAAATGAATGTTGTTATAGATATAGCTGTCACTGTAGGGTGAGCCTGCTACAGTAACGCCGTTTTCACCGTTGCCGCTTACCATACCGTCAAACCAGCTTATAGTGTCCTCGTGTTTACTTGCATAGGGTACAAGCTCCGTGTACTCCGTCGCAAAGGCTTTTGTGTGGTCGTTTTTAATCATATCAACATCTCCTGCTCTCATTAAATTAAGTGTGCCCGGGAAGAAATTTCCTCCGATAATCAGGCATATCATAATACTGAAAAAGATTTTGATTTTCTGAAAAATAAGCATATAAACACCTCTCTTCATAGTTTACGATAATATAATACCACAAAACACAAAGCCGAACACGACATATTAGATTAAAATGTGTCGTGTTTGTTCAGAGTGATATGTGATAAAATGTATTTGTAAATCAGACTGAAAGGAAGTATATTATGTTTTACACAATGAAAAAAATAATCGCTTCAATGATTGCCATACTCTTAACTATTACAGGCAACATTGATTTCGCAGGAGTTATCTTCAAGCCCGAAACTGTTATGGCAGAATATTATGTAAACAATAACGGTGATGACAGCAATGACGGTACTAAAGACAGACCTTTTGCAACAATAGAAAGAGCAAGAGATGAGGTCAGAAAAATAAACGCTGATATGACAGGCAATATAATCGTTCATATCGCCGAGGGTACATATATCCTTGATGATGCTCTTACCTTTGACGAAAGAGACAGTGCATCAAACGGCTTTGCTGTAAAATATGTCGGTAACGGCGAAGCTGTTATAAGCGGCGGACAGGAAATCGAAAACTTCACTTTATTTGATGCCGAAAAGAATATTTATTCTGCAAAGGTTCCCGAGGGCCTTACCTTCCGTCAGTTATATGTAGACGGCGTAAAAATGACAAGAGCAAGAAGCAACACAGATTTTTCAACAAGAATTGTCGGTGCATCAAGATTCAAAGCAGACGGAACAATGATTCCTGAAAATCTCAACTACGGCGGTGAAGATTCACTTGTTCCCGCAGCATACGGAGAAATATATCTTAATGCTTCTGAATTTGGCGATTTCAATAATCTTGAGCAGGTAGAGCTTCATGTTCTGACAGCTTGGGTTAAAAATGTGCTGAGAGTTAAGTCTGCTGTTACAAATGACGGCATAACATCAATCAGAATTCAGGATAACGAAAGTAGGCTTATTTTCAACCGTATGCATCCAAATATTGACGGTTATTCCCATATGAGTACCCACGACTTCGTTTATTACATCGAAAACGCTTACGAGCTTATTGACAACGACAATGAATGGTATCTGGACGAAAGCACTGATACGGTTTACATCAAAGTTCCTGAAAACACAGATATTAATTCCTCGGAAGTTGTAGTTCCGAGACTTGAAAAGCTTATCAGTACAGGCACAACAGACGGCAGTAAAATTCAGAATCTTTCATTTGAAGGTCTTACCTTCCGATACAGCAACTGGACTGTACCTTCAACAGACGGGCTTGTTGATATTCAGGCAGGAATGTATGCAAATTACTGCATTTTCAAAACCAATGATATGGGCGTTTTAAGACCTTCAGCTGCCATTTATATTGCAGGTACAGAGAATTTCACTATGAAAAACTGCACTGTAGAAAATATGGGTGCCGCAGGTGTCGATTTACATTACGGCACAAAAAATTCCGTGATTCAGGATAATCTTATTCAGAATATCAGCGGTAACGGAATAATGATAGGCAAATTCGTTGTTGATGAAAATACGGATATTCACGTTGTATATAATCCCGAAGATGAGTCTGATATTTGCACAGGCGACAGGATAGTAAACAACCGTGTTATGCATATAGGTACCGACTATGAAAGCTCAGTTGGTATTTGTGCAGGCTACCCCAGAGATATCCTTATTGCAAACAATGAGGTTGCATATGCACCTTACACAGGCATTTCTGTAGGCTTCGGATGGTCAATTGCAGACAACGCAATGAAAAACAATCGTATACTTAACAATGAAATACATCACACAAGTCAGATTCTTTGTGATGCCGGCGGTATTTACACTCTTTCAAAACAGCCCGGTTCTGAAATGAGCGGAAACTACATTCACGATATTGTACTCCCCGAGTGGGCAGACTACGGTACAAGCGGTATTTATATGGACGAAAAAACCGAAGGATATACAGTAAAGTATAATGTACTTGAAAATGCCTACGGCGTAAATATGCACCTTGTCGGTCATAATGAGTATAAAGATAAAACAATGTATGTTGATAAGAAA